>JBASYJ010000018.1:0-18212 GCA_049277435.1 Prolixibacteraceae bacterium | reverse complement strand
GGGCGAACCTGCCTGGAGTAACGAAGAAAGTACTGACCGCCTCTTTATGAAACATTATTTGGGAATGCACAACGAGATTCACAATGTTTATGGGTTGACCTGGGACAAAGTGGTAACCGAGCAGTTCGAAAAGCGAAATCCCAACATCCGGATTTTCCAGATGACCCGCGCCGCTTTTGCCGGAATGCAACGTTACACCTTCGGCTGGTCGGGCGATACAGGCGATGGGAACAATGTATTGGATGGCTGGAAGAAACTTGAAAATCAGATCCCGTTGGCACTTTCTGCAGGTATGGGCGGAATCCCGTTCTGGAGCTGCGACATTTCGGGCTATTGCGGCGATATTAACGATTATGAAGCGATGAGCGAACTTTACGTGCGTTGGTTGCAGTTTGGCGCTTTTAATCCGCTGAGCCGCATTCACCACGAAGGAAACAATGCCGTGGAACCGTGGCTCTTTGGCACTGAAGCTGAAGTCATGTGTAAAAAAGCGATTGAGCTGAAATACCAGTTGTTCCCTTACATTTATACTTATGCCCGGCAAGCTTTCGACACCGGCTTACCCTTGATGCGGGCGCTGATGCTCGAATATCAGGACGATCCTGAAACGTTTAACCTGAATTCACAATTTCTGTTTGGAAAAGAATTGCTGGTGGCTCCGGTAATGGAACAAAGTGCCACTTCAAAGAAAATTTATATGCCTGAAGGCGAATGGATCGACTTTAATCATCCTCAAAAAAGCTTTCAGGGCAAACAGTGGATCGATTATCCTGTTTCGTTGGAAACAACGCCGGTTTTTGTAAAACGAGGTTCTATTATTCCGCAAATGCCAGTGATGCAATACATTGGCGAGAAGAAAAATGCACCGGTTTGGTTCGAAGTTTTCCCTGCTGCAGAAGGACGTTCAGCGGCTTTTCAGTTGTATGAAGACGATTGGGAAACCAACAATTACAAAAAGGACATTTGCAGCAAAACTGAGGTGAAATGCGTATCAGGCAAAGAAGAATGGAAAGTAAGCATTCTTCGTCGCGACGAAAACGGGCGTAACCCTGATACTGACCGAAATATTGGAATCAAAATACATTTAGAGAAAGCACCTGAATCGGTTGTTTTGAATTCAGTCAAACTAAAGCAAACCAGCTTGGATAAGCTGGAGAAAGGTTGGTATGAAACAGTTGACAAAGCCGTTTGGAACTGGGATAAGTTGTCCAATACCTGTTGGATTAAATTTCAGGATAAGGACTTGCCAACTGAAATTGTTATCAAAAAATAACATTGTTGTCCTGTTAAAATTTGCCAATCAACTTGAACGCTTGCATAGTTTAACCTCTACGAGGTACACCGTGTATGGCTTGATTTTACTACAATACTTAATCTCCTACGAAGAATTTTCCGCGTAGCGGATAGAGTATTATAGATCAATTCAAACAAAATTCACTTTTCCGCGTAGCGGATAAACTTTTGATTTTATCGGACAACAGTAAAAAACAACTCAAATGAACCCAAGAAACATATATCTGACAGCAATAATCTGCAGTCTGCAAACCATTGTCATCGCGCAAACTGCTGAAAAAGCAATTTATAAATCGGACTCTTACAGCATTTTCAGCAACCACGTTAAACAAGGCAACTTTAAGGCAACGGCGCTTTCTTCCGGAGAAATGAGTTCAAATTACCGCAGCCCTGAGGCTGATAAGTACAGTCCAACTGTTCAGTTCAAATTCAGCATCAATTCGCGCGACAACGAAATGGCTTCAGGAAAAGATCACCAGATTACATTGCAACCGGAGAATGGAAGTTGTGTGACGACCGTACAATTCGGGAAGCAATTGATTCAAACCATTCCTGTTGCTGAAGGTATAATTCTTGCTCCCAACACGCGCTGGACCATTCGTTTAGACATGCGCGAAGTGTTTAAGGCATTCCGTGAAAAAGGATTTTATACCTTTTACAATGGAGATAAATTAGATCAGGCTGATTTAAAAGGCGTTTATATTGCCGGAAATGCAGCGCCACTAATGTGGGATTTTAACAATTTGCACACTCGTCCGGAGTTGCAATTGAAAGACCCGGATGGCGATGGCATCTATGAAACCACCCTGATTATGAATGCCAAAAGCAATGAAAAGCAGACCGCTGCACAATGGAAACAAGTCAGCAATACTTCAGCATTTCCGCAATATCAATCGGATTATCCAATTTCGGACGCGGTTTACAACCTGGCTTTAGACGAAATGATAAATGCGGTTGAGCCCGACAGTACTTTCCGCACGGGCAAAGAGTGGGCAGGCGTTTGGACACGTGATATCAGTTACAGCATTATTCTTTCGATGGCTCATTTGCAACCCAAAGTGGCCAAATACAGTTTGCTGCGGAAGGTGAAAAACGGGCGGATTATTCAGGATACAGGAACTGGCGGTGCATATCCCGTGTCGACCGACCGCATGATCTGGGCCGTGGCTGCCTGGGAATTGTATCAAGTAACGGGCGATCAGGATTGGTTGAATCAGGCTTATTCCATTATCAGAAACTCGATCGACGATGATCAGAACAATGCGTTCGACAGCGTTACCGGAATGATGCGTGGCGAATCTTCGTTTCTCGACTGGCGAGAACAAACCTACCCGAGATGGATGCAGCCGGTGGATATTTACGAATCGGAAAATCTGGGAACGAATGCCGTGCATTATCAGGCCAATTTTGTACTTGCTCAAATGGGTAAATTACTGAACGATCAGCTGGCTGCAAATAAATACAACCAGATTGCCACGTCGATCAAAAAGGGAATCAATACTCATTTGTGGATGAAAGACAAGGGATATTACGGTCAGTATTTGTATGGCCGAAACTTCAAATCTCTTTCGCCACGAGCTGAAGCTTTAGGCGAAGCGCTTTGTGTTTGGTTCGGTATTGCTGACACGCAACAGCAAAAGTCAGTGATTGATAATACTCCGGTGACAGCATTTGGTATTTCGTGTATTTATCCCCAGATTCCGGTAATTCCGCCTTACCACAACAACGCCGTTTGGCCTTTTGTGCAATCTTATTGGGCTCTGGCATCGGCTAAAGCAGGCAACGAAAAATCGGTACTGGAATCTATTGCGACAGTTTACCGTCCGGCAGCCCTTTTCCTGACCAATAAAGAGAATTTTGTAGCCGATAATGGCGATTTTGCCGGAATACAAATCAACTCGAGTAATATGCTTTGGAGCCTTTCAGGAAGTTTGTCACTGGTTCACAAGGTTTTTTTTGGCATCGATTTTCATGCCGACAGCCTGGTGTTTCATCCTTTTGTTCCGACAGCACTGGCCGGAAAACGTTCGCTTGCCAATTTCAGGTACCGGAAGTCCATTCTGCATATCGAACTCGAAGGTTTTGGCAGTCGGATTAAATCGTTCGAACTGGATGGAAAAACCTCGGCCATTGCAGCAATTCCATGTACTTTAGTTGGAACTCACTCCATTAAAATTGTATTGGCGAATAACAAATCAGAAGGATCAAAAATTAACAAAGTTACCAATTACACTGCTCCTGATGTTCCGCTAGTAAGCTATTCTGAAGGTGAACTTTCGTGGTTGCAGGTTGAAGGTGCGAAATCGTATCAGATTTTAAGAAACGGGAAACTCCTGAAAAATACTGCTGAAACTTCAGTAAAAGTTTCCGATCCTAATTATAGTGAATATCAGGTGATAGCTTTGGATTCAAAAAACGTTTCATCTTTCGCTTCAGAACCAGTGATTGTTGCCGGCAGTGATTTGGTAAAAACCTATGAAATTGAAGAATTTGCCCCAAAATCGACCAATACTTACAAAAACTTTCAGGGTGAAGGGTTTGTCGAAATCAGCAAAATACTGAACCGCACCATTACGATTCCGGTGGAAGTAAATAACTCCGGAACCTATGCGATCAGCTTCCGCTACGCAAACGGGAATGGGCCTATCAATACCGAAAATAAATGTGCAATCCGGACATTGACGGTTGATAGAAGCTTTTCAGGAACAATTGTTCTTCCGCAGCGGGGAACTAATGAATGGTCGAACTGGGGATTTACCAATGCTGTGCATGTTAAACTGTTGAAAGGAAAGCACCAGATTAAACTTTCGTTTGAACCATCTAATGAAAATATGAACGGAAATATTAATCAGGCTATGTTGGATGCCGTTTCCATGTATCAAATTAAATGATAAGGAATTAATTAGAGAAAAAGTTTCACCGCATTTTAGTTGAAGCTAAAGAAAGGATTGAAAGGGAAAAGTTATCTGAGTATTGAGCCTGATTTTTAACAGTGATATAAGGTGGAAAAGAAGTAACCAAACTGTCACAAATATTTATCAAATATGTGACAAAACAATCTGTAGAACAAAGATGCAAAGCGTTGAATATTTATCTCATCCCCTGAAAGAATTCCCCGACAGAGAGAATACACTCTCTATTTTTTTTTGTTGAACAATAGGTGTTCAAAGTCTCTCCTTTTCATATTCAGGTACACCGATTTTAACATTTCAGCCGTAGCAGCTTTCAGTTTGTCAAGATTATGGTATTCACTTAGCTCAAAATCAAATAATGACATCAACAAAAATGTGGTTCGGATAGTAGTTTTTGTTTCCGAACAGATGATGACCCATATTACAACCAATCCTTAGACTTCAGAGCTGGGATCCATTTAAGGTAACCGTATCCGGATGTGTCAGGTGTTTAACCAGGTGGCTTTTAACCAGGATTCGAAGGACAAAAGAAAGCAAGGGAAATACCTTAATGCCTGATCTTATCCATTGCCGACTGAATTGTATTTCTTGTTTCTTTGGTAATATCCTGTTCACTGGCAATTGCTCCCCATTGGCTTATGGCCTCATGAACCTCTTCGATAATGAATGGTGCATTTTTCAATCCGAAATGTGTGGCCAGTTTCAGAAGTTCTTTTCGTCCCGGATTTTTACTTTCTCCGGCTATCATGGTACTGTGAAATCCATAGCCGGAGTATGAAAAGTTCAGGTCATAGGCCGGGGCAAACTGCCATTTCCCTTGTTCGTTCATCAGGAACGAGAAGTTCTTGCTGTGATCATCCCTGTTATGGGAATACACATTGAATGCTGCCAGCCTGAAAACTTTTTCATAAGCTTTCACATGCTTTTCCAGTCGGAAAGCGCAATCCATCAGATGTCCGTAATCCATCGTGCTCATCCTGAAGTTGTCGTGCATAAGGCCGGATGCGGTGTGTGTATGCAGACGTTTACCCGCTACCCGGTCGAACCGCTTTGTCCCAAAATATACCTGTCCTGATTTTCCCTTGAAAAGACGGCATTCGCTCATTTCAATGCCTGCAAGAAGGGCCATTTTGTGATAGGCAAATTCAATATTGGCAATCTCCCTGTTATCCGAAGAAGACGGGAATTTGATGATCCATTCATCATAGCCTTCCGGTATGTTGTCCAACCCATGTATCAGGTCGTTGGTCACCGGATTGTAAGCGGCAAAAATCTTTGGCCTGGCGCCGCCAGAAGAGCCTCCGAGGATAAACAGTTCCTCGATAATCTCAGAGCTCGTACCCTGAAGTATGCGGTTCATTTCAGCGGCAATGATATCCAGTTCGGGAACAGGATCCGCTGTATTTTGGGGTTTGATTTCCGGTCTGTAAACAAGGGCCCCAATTCCCCGTGCTCCGACATACGCCAGCCTGTCTAGTGGAGTTATCTTTGCAATGTCAATCCCTTTGGTAGACAAGGTGCGATCAAGCAATAGCCTGCCCCAGCCATCGGGTAATGAGTCGTTGAATACCCCAAACAACCCGTCAAATGGTTGTTTATCGGCACTTATTATATCACCTGAAAAAGGGAGCTTTATAGGCGAAAGGTTAAGCCCGGCTTTCAGAAAATCGGTATTGTACCTGAAATAGATCTTTTGTTCGGAAAGCACCAGTTCACCGACTTCAAAGCTATTTCCTCCAAGAAGCAGCGATACGAATAATTTATTGATACCGGTCATTGATTATTGCTTATTCAGTAAATAGTTTTTTAACATCATCAAGATTTTCCTTTACAAGCAGGAGGCTGTCAAATTCATTTAACCGTCCCAGAAGGTGCATCAGCTTTAGCAGAGAATCCATCGATATTTTCCCCGTGTTTTCAAAGCGCTTTAAACTGCCCAGGGATACGCCCGAACGTTCGGCCATTTCCTCCTGCGACATTTTTAACTGCTTTCGTAAAGTACGATGCCTTTCAGCCAAGGCTTTACTTACTTCCAATGGGGTTGGTTCTAATGAGTACATTATATTTGGATAAAATATTATCCAAATATAATTAATAATGACAAATATAGCTAATATATTATCTTAAAATGTATCTTGTATGTTTTAAGTTTGAGTTCAATATTTTGTCTGGATCTCCCGTCTTCAGGCACATCCCATTCACAATTAGTATATCAAATCCAAACAATGGTTAAAAGAAAAGATTAGTGTTAGACCCGATATTTAGGAACAAGGCTCGGAACCTCTAAAAGGAATTTGGGAAATTCCTGAAACGGTATTATTCTTATATTGTGTCGTGCGATTACTCTTATATGCTGCAATAATATTGTTAATGAATAGATTAGAAGAGTATTTCTTTAGTTTTAAAATTCCAAATGACTCAAGTAGATGGTATTCTCTTCACACAAAACCGAATAAAGACTTCAACAAAAAGTCGTTCGGATAATCGTGTTTTTGTACAAAAAGTCGTTTGAGTTTTTGTATTTGGATACGAAATTATCAGGAAAATAATGGCACAAAAAAGGCAAAATTCTGATATAATCTGATGTTTTTGTTTAATTTTGTATTGAATTAATAATCAGTGATATCAGTGATAATTTTTGCTGATGAGTAATTCCGTGAGTTGCTTGAGTTGGAGTGTTTTAAATAGGTGATATTCATCGGTTTAGTCCTTTTGGTTCGAATCCAGTACAGCCCACTTTTAGGACTTTCCAAAATGAATCAAATGGCAGTAAATCAAATGTTTACTGCTTTTTTTATTTTCTTTTTAAGCCATCTGGCATTCCATAATATAAAAATGACAGCCAACCAGACTGCCCTTGTATTAGTGTAAAAAAACAATCAAATTCACTGTAGTGGTGAAATCCTTTGGGATAATCTTCCAATAGGAGCAAAACCCGAAGGCACGCTTATGAATGTGGCTCTTCACCTTATCAGGGAATTCCAACTGGTTGTGGTTGCCAGTAAAATCGGGAACGACGAGCAAGATAAAAAGCAATTGAATTTTTTGGGATCCTCAGGATTAAACATTGATTTAGTGCATGAATGTAGCCTGCCTACCAGTAAAGTTCAGGTTCATCTGGATACAAATAACAATGTGACCTATGAAAATTACAAACCAGTTGCCTGTGATAACATTACCCTGAATGAATCGCTTTCAAAGGCAGCCCTGGAATTAGGATTAATTATTTACGGTTCACTGGATTCGCGAAACACTGAGAACCGAAACTCAATCCTGAATTTACTTGAAAACGATGCTCTTAAACTCATCGATATCAACCTCCGGAAACCATACAACACCCGCTAAATAGTAGAAATTCAGATCGACAGCAATTTCTTCAGGAAGGGCATCGAGGAACGAACCGTATCATACTTCTTCGTTTGTTTTGAAAGTATCGAGATATAAAAAATTGTTGATAACAGCTTTGACTACAAAATAATCACAGTTTGGAACCGATTTAATCATTCACCGGTTTTTCAATTCGACATAGGTTTTAAAAACTGTATTGCGCGATTTTGCGCTTTCTTTAAACAATTTGTAATCCGAAGGCAGGATGTCAACCACATGAAGTAAATTTTTACTTATGGCTTTATTGATTGAGTTAAACAATTACTGAAACTTCTGTATGTTGGATATGGAATTGACTGTGAAGTGAAATTTACTTTCCATGCTGAAAAAACTAAAGTATTTTGTTCTGGTTGCAGGCACACAAAAAAGGGCTTTGCCACGAAACTCACAAGTAAAACAAAAATTTATTAATCTTCATCATAGAACAATCTTCACAGGTTAATTTATATTGCTTTTTCCGAAAAATATTGAAATAATTTTTGAAAGTGATTAGCTCGGTAGTATAAAATCTACAGGTAGATTATTATTCGTGAATGCATTGGTTAATTGTGATTTAACTAGGTGTAATTCCTGTAAAGGATCCTTCCATCTCAAATCTTAAAACATATAAATCCAGAAAAGTTAACATTTTATTTATATTTGTGTGTATGCAAACCATTCATGGAATAGAGGAGAAAGATCTGATTATACGACTTAAAAACGGCGATCAAACAGCGTTTGAATTATTATTCCATTTCTATTATTCCGGATTGGTAATGTATTCCACTCAATTTACTACTGACAGGATGGAAGCTGAAGAAATTGTTCAGGATTTTTTTGTCAGGTTCTGGCAGAAGCACCAACAAATTATTTCTTCTGATTCGTTGAAAGGGTATCTGTTTTCTGCAATAAAAAATGGTAGCCTGAATTTTTTAAAGCACAAAAAGATTGAGGAAAAATATATCAGGGAGATGGGTGAGCTTTCCAAACATCATTTAGCGTATAATCCAGATATTTATGTTGCTTCCGAACTTCAGGAAAAAGTAAAAAATGCTATTGACCTTCTTCCTGAAAAATGTCGCGAGATTTTCATTTTGAGTCGGATTCGCGGTATGAAAAACGTAGAGATTGCTACCGAATTAAATATTTCTAAACGTACAGTTGAAACCCAAATCAGCAAAGCTTTGAAAGTTATGAGGGTTGAACTGAAGGATTATGTCAGATTGTTGATTTTGTTTGGGATCTAACGGCATCAAGGCTCAGTATTCTTCATTAATTGTCATTGAAGCATCAATAAATATTTACAGATTATAATCAACTCTTTAATTATTTAAAATTTATTTTCCATCGAAATGGTTTTTTGATACGTGTGTTTGATGAATTAATTGTATTAGAAGAAAACAGAATTAATTCGTTTGAAACATCGAAATGACAAACAACCCGAGCATACAACAAAAAATAAAAAATCAGCTTTCAGATCGTATTAATCAGAAGCCGGAGGACCAGTTTATTGAAGCCGGACGGATAATTTCCGAAATTGGGGCTATTGACAGTTCTATTGCATTTGACAACGTGAAAAGCCGTATTCAAAAAGGCAGCAAAACAATTTTGCTGAATGTTTTCAGTCGGATTGCTGCCATTCTCTTTATTCCACTTCTAATTGCATCAGTCTGGCTTTTTAACAGGCAACAGAATAGGATTGTTACTCAGCAATTCACTATGCAGGAAATAACCAGTCCTCCCGGTATTCGCTCTATGGTAGTTTTGCCTGATGGTACTAAAGTTTGGCTAAATGCCGAAACAACATTAAAGTTTCCGGTTCCTTTTCCGAAAAACAAACGAAATGTACAATTGCAGGGTGAAGCTTTTTTTGATGTTACTAAAAATCCGGAACAACCCTTTATTGTCAATTCTGCAAATGTTTGGGTAAAGGTATATGGGACCAGGTTCAATTGCAAAGCCTACCAGGAGGACAAAAACATTGAAGTTATACTAGAAGAAGGACGTGTTGGTTTGTCGGTTCGTGATGAAGGGGTATACAAAAAAACGCGTCTGATTCCTGGTGACCATGCAGTAATTACACGGGAAAGTAATAAAGTAGATATTAAAAATGAAAAGATTGATAAATATATCGCATGGCATACTGGAAAATTGGTTTTTGAAAACACACCAATGAGTGAAGTTGCCCTGATGCTTGAACGTTGGTATGGTATTGAAGTAATTATTCAGAATCCAGAAATAATGGATTATAGCTTTACCACCACATTTGATAATGAATCGTTGTTTGAAGTTATAGAATTAATCGAATTATCATCGCCAATTCGTATTAAGTATATTCAGGCAACAATTGGAAAAGAAAACAACCTTCAAACCCGTTCAAAAGTATTTATATATAAAAAGTAGCAAGAAGTACCATGCTATTAAGCATTGTTTTATAATTTGATAACAATTTAGGATTATTTAAGTTTGACCTTAACAGAACAGAACGGAATAATGTTGTTTTAAAATTTACTAACTATCTATACGAATGCCTATGATGTTCTAATGCCTCTTAAACAAAGAGAGAAAGTGCGCCAACACTTCCTCTCGGGTTACCCTACATGGGTTCTTAAATTACAGTTATTAATTTAATCAGTCAAATTTATGAAAAAAAAGATGAATTTATTGTGTTCGGTTCATACCGGACATAGAAAAACCTTTCTTATTATGCGGGTTTCACTATTCCTTATCCTGATAAGTGCTTTTCAGGTCCTAGCCGGCGTCAGTTACTCCCAATCGACCCGATTGTCTTTGAATCTGAAGAATTCTACGGTCAAAGAAGTTCTTGGGAAGATTGAAGATCAAAGTGAATTCTATTTTTTGTACAACAATCAGCTAATTGATGTTAGCAGGAAAGTGGACGTAGATGTTAAAAATGAAAAGATTGATGTTGTTCTCAATAAATTATTTGAGGATGGCAGTATCAGTTATGTAATTCGTGACCGACACATTATTTTAACACCTGTAGGAGAAATCCTTATCGGTCAGCAACAAAAGAGCGTAACAGGTAAAGTTTCTGATGTTGATGGAATGTCATTGCCTGGCGTTTCAATAGTTGTTAAAGGAACCACAACAGGTACAATTACCGATGAAAATGGAAAATTTAGCCTTGCCGATGTTCCAACTAATGCAACATTGCAGTTTTCGTTCGTCGGTATGAAAGCCCAGGAGGTTACAGTAGGCAATAAGACCACCATAAACGTCACTCTTGTTAATGAATCTATTGGTCTTGAAGAAGTTGTTGCTGTTGGTTACGGCGTGCAGAAAAAGACAACAATTACAGGTTCAATTAGTACTATAGATGGTGAAGAACTTGCAGCGATGCCTAATGCAAATATATCTCAATCAATAGCAGGAAAACTTGCCGGGGTAAGTATGCGCCCTAATGGTGGTCAACCAGGTTTTGATAGTCCTGATATTCACATCCGTGGAGTTGTTTCGACTGGGAACAATGCGCCTTTGGTAGTTGTTGACGGAATCAAGAGGGCAAACATAAACCAAATTGACCCAAATCTTATTGAATCAATCACTATTCTTAAAGATGCTGCAGCTGTGGCTCCATATGGTATTGGTGGAGCAAATGGTGTAATTTTGATTACTACAAAAAGGGGGAAGACAGGAGCTCCGGTAGTTCGTTTTAGTTCTTCTTATGGATTACAAAATCCTACCTACCTGCCGGATATGTTGAATGCAACAGATTATATGAAACTTCAGAATGAAGGGTACTATAATCAAACTCCTAATGGAACAACTCCCCCTAATGATCCGGAATTAATTGCTCAATATAATACACTGCACCAAGATGATCCTTACAAGTATCCGGACTCAAATTTTGTTGATCAGTTTAACAAGAACTCTCCGATTCAAAACTATAGTTTTTCATTGAGTGGAGGTACTGATAAAATGAATTACCATGCAGGCATTGGATATTTTGATCAGAAAGGTATATTCGATCCAGCCAACTATAAAAGATATACTTACGATATGAGTATTGATATGCAGGCAACCAATACCACTAAAATTGGGATGTCTTTAATTGGCTCGATCGAAAAAATCAATGAATTAGATCCGGGAGATAACCTTCAGGCTGGTCACCTAATAAGGGCTTTTTATAAGTTTATTCCTACACAAGCGTTAATGTATCCTGATGGACATTGGGGAGAATCTTCTGCAAGTTCACCAATGGCTGCCCTAAATTCAGAGGGGTATAGTAAAACTGAAAAAAACACCTTATTGGCAACCTTAACTGTTGAACAAAAATTACCATTCATCAAAGGCCTGAGTGCAAAAGGAGTTTTTAGTTACGACCCAACTACACAAAACCAAAAGGCATGGCACATTCCATTTGTTTATGATAATATTAATTTATCGACAACACCTTATACCTTTACAAAGGCTGTAACAACTCAGGAGGGTAATTCACAACCCTACAAATACCTGACGCTTCAAAACAACCGATGGGCCAACTATACCTATCAGGCTTATCTGAATTACAGTCGGAAATTTGGCGACCATAATATAACAGGATTATTCGTTGCTGAAGGCAGAAAATCAACCAGCGATTGGTTTAGTGCAAGAAGAAATAATTTTGCACTTAGCATTGACGAAATGAATCTGGGAAGTTCCAATAAATTGGATTATGACAATGGCGGGGCATCTGGTACTGCTTCAGAACTTGGATACGTATATCGTGTAGGCTATAGTTATAAAGACAAATACATGCTCGAAGCCTCCGGAAGATATGATGGACATTACGCGTTTGGACCAGACAGTAGATGGGGATATTTTCCTGCATTTTCTGCAGCATGGAGAGTCTCGGAAGAAAAATTTATGAAGGATTTTTCTAATATCAATAGTTTGAAGGTAAGAGGTTCATGGGGAAAATCAGGTAATTTACCATATATCAATGGAAACCTTGCTGCTTTTCAATATATGGCGGGATATAACTTACGTGGAAATGCTTACGCATTTGGTAATAGTGCCTTGGTACAGGGATCAAATGTTCCTCGTGAAGCGAATCCCAATATTACATGGGAAATATCTACTAAAATGGATATGGGTTTCGATTTAACCATGTGGTCAGGATTACTCGATGTTTCTTTTGACTATTTTCATGAAGATCGTTCTGGAATGTTGTTAGTGCCACAGGTAACTTTACCAGTTGAGTACGGACTTGCACTTGCTCAGGAAAATAAAGGTTCGATGAGCAACAACGGTATCGAACTTAATGTTGGAACCAGAAAAAAACTAAGTAATGGAATGGAGCTTGCCATATCTGGTAATTTTAGCTATTCCAGAAACCAAATGCTTCAAGTTTTCGAAACTGCTGCACAAAAGAATAATCCAAACCGTACATTAACTGGTCAGCCATTTGGAACTCCATTCGGTTATAAAGCCTTAGGTTTGTTTACAACTGCTGACGATAAAAATGGTGACGGAATTATTGATGCTGCCAATGATGGATATAACGTTGTTCAATTCGGCCAACTGCACCCTGGAGATGTCAAATATGCTGACTTAAGTGGTCCTAATGGTACTCCAGATGGATTAATTGATTCAAATGACGAAACAAGAATTGGTTATCCAGTATATCCTGAAATGACTTTTGGGTTGACTCCAGAACTGAGTTGGAAAAACTTTGATGTTACATTATTTTTTCAGGGATCAGCTCATTCCAGCTTTGATACCAATAATTTTATGACGATTCCATTCTTTAACAACGGAAGTAATACGTCATATCAATATATGAATAACCGTTGGACAGTAGACAATCAGGCTGCAAAATACCCCAGGTCAACTCCATCTCCTTATGCTAATAATACAAAAGCTTCCGATTTTTGGATGGCTAATACCAGTTTCATAAGGTTAAAAACAGCATCTATCGGTTATACTGTGCCTAAAATAATTACTAACAGACTAAATATTGCGAGTGTAAGAGTATATTTTACTGGTCAAAACTTACTAACATTTAGTAAAATAAAATATATAGATCCTGAAACAGGATATACAAATCGTGATACTGCTTATCCTGTCATGAAAAATACAACTTTTGGTTTGGATATCACTTTTTAACTTTAATACAAAGAAATATGAAACTATCGATATATAAAATTAAATTCATAGGAGTTTGTGCTTTTCTATTGTTTGGCGCTATCTCTTGTAATCAGAAAGATTTTCTTGAAAACGAAAATAAAACGAACCTTACCGATTTAACCCAATGGGCTTCAAATACCAATGCTGATATTTTTCTGAACGATTGTTACAGTGAGATACCAAATCTTTGGAATGAAGCTGAGAATCTGGATTATTATACTGATGATTACAACATTAGTCATTATTATACTGCTTCGAACTGGAGACTTGGCGTATGTCAGACTCCTTCAACTAGTAGCACGAACCCTTGGTTTGGAACTCAAGGCCCAACAGAAGGATTTTCCTGGGCTTTATGGTCGACCAAAGTCAGAAAAATTAATACCTTCATCCAAAAACTAACAGAGAACAAAGCCAATTATACGGAGGATTATTTCAATAAACGTATCGATGAAGCACGTTTTTTGAGAGCTTTTTTCTACAGCGCATATTTTGTACATGTGGGTGGATTACCGATTCTAACCGTGCCTTTAGATCGTAATACAATGTCTGCGGAAGAATTATTGACCAAGCGTTCAACTTTTGAAGAAACCTTTAATTTTATTACTGGTGAACTTAAATCAATTGTTGACAACGGGTATTTGGCCGTTAAATACAACAATGGAAATGCTGATGCAGGTCGTGCCACTTTAGGCGCAGCTTTAGCTCTGCAGGGTTGGATAGAGCTTTTTGCTGCCAGTCCTTTATTTAATAGTGGTATATCCTATCTTCCTGATCCGGGTAACTTTGTTCATTTTGCAAGTGCTAATCCAGCCCGATGGGCAACTGCAGCCGCAACAACAAAGAAGTTTATTGACACCTGGGGTGAAACAACCTATAAATTGTTTCCCGATCTAAGGAACCTATGGAGAGCATCCAATGAGTACAATTCTGAAATTATTTGGGATCGCCAGAATGTAAAGGATATTGGAGGAATGGGTGGTAATTACGAAAGAAGAGGTGGGGTAACCTATGTTCTGGGTCAATATATGACTTGGGGAAATTACAATCCAACACAAGAGTTGGTCGATGCGTATAAAATGGCTAACGGAAAAGCAATAACTGATCCTACTTCGGGTTATGATCCGCAAAATCCTTATGTGAACCGTGAAAAGAGATTTTACGATGATATCGTATTTGACGGAGCTACTTATAAAATGGATTTTATGCCCACAGCCGATGTTATTTACACACGTATTGATCTTACTTCTCCTAATCCTGATAAAACCAATCAGATTGACTTAGCAGGGAAAACTGATGTAGGTGACTCTGGTTACTACCAGAAGAAAAAGCTAAATCAGGATGCAGCTCCCGGTGATAATGCAAGTGGACAAAATTATATTTTCTATCGTTATGCCCAAGTTTTGTTAGACTATGCTGAAGCCCAAAACGAAGCAGTTGGTCCTGATGCATCGGTTTATGACGCCATCAATAAAGTTCGTGCCCGTTCGAATGTACCGGCCTTAGATGCTGGATTGAGTCAAGCTGAGATGAGAAAGGTTCTTCAAGACGAACGTCGTGTTGAGCTTTCTTTTGAAAGCAAACGTTATCTGGATACCAAACGTTTGGCCAAAGGTCCAGAACGTATGGGAGTAGCCCGTCACAATATGGTTATTCGTAACACTGTGCCAGCCGACAATTCAGGAATTTGGGTTTATAGTGTTGAACCAGAAATAAAATATACTGTAAAGTTTGATCCGAAACTATATATGAGTCCAATTCCTCAGGATGCGATCGACCAGAATCCAAATGTTAAACAGAATCCTGGTTATTAATAAGAAGTAATACAATTAATATCACTCCGAATTACCAGTTAAAAGCATCTGGTAATTTGGGGTGGTCGTTATACTTCATTAAGTAAGATTAACTGTTTTTTTTCGGTAGTCTATTAATATCAGACATCTAAAAACTAACTAAGATCTTTAGGAGAATTTCCCTATCAAAAAAATGTCTGAATCAACATCATTAAACCAATTAAACACATAAAGTTATGCAAAATAATTCCAGACGAAGGTTTTTACAAAACACCCTCATTGGGTCAGCAGGTCTTGTTATTCTTCCAACACTTCAAAGTTTCAGCGCAAGTGCAAATGATACCATTAGGATCGGTTTTATTGGATGTGGACAGCAAGCAATGAATTTATTAAATGGGTTTCGACATATAAAAGGAGTCCAGGTTGTGGCCGGAGCTGATGTTTACGGCATAAAACGACAACGCTTTGAGAAACAGGTGAAAGAGTACTATCCGTCAGGAGAGGTTACTACCTATAAAGATTACAGGGAGATTATTGATCGCAAAGATATTGATGCAGTTGTGATTGCAACTCCGGATCATTGGCATGCATTGATCGCGATTGATGCATGTAATGCAGGTAAGGATATATATCAGGAAAAACCTATAACATTCACGATAAAAGAAAGTATCAAAGTTGCTGAAGCAGTAAGAAGAAATAATGTGATTTTTGCAACGGGTAGTCAGCAACGTTCAGACAGTAATTATCAACATGCTGTGGCCATGGTACACAAGGAAGCTTTTGGGAAACTTACAAAAGTTCAGGCTTATGTTGGACCTGGCCCGGATCCGTATAACTTGCCTGCTGAGCCGATCCCTGCAGATCTAGACTGGCAGCGTTGGTTAGGCCCACTTCCTCAAATAAATTTTAATTCTGCACTTGCGCTTCCAATTTCAATTGATCCACCTCAAAAAGAAAAAGGTTGGGGTCGGTGGAGATATTATAAAGAAACCGGTGGAGGATTTACCTGCGATTGGGGAGCTCATAATTTCGATATTGGTCAGTGGGCGTTGAAAAAAGATCACAGTGGACCAGTAAAAATTATTCCACCTGGATATCAGGGGACTAAGTATTTAACTTATGTTTATGATAACGGCTTGGAAATGGTTAATGAACCATATGACGAAAAGAAAACCTTAGGCCTTAAATTTTGGGGTGAAGATGGATGGATCGAAGTTTCAAGAGGCAAAATTAATGCCTCGGACAAATCACTTCTTCCTCCGGATAATGGACCTATGGATGAGGGACTTTATGAAAGAAGTGCTGGTCATGTTGAGGATTTTATCCGTTCGGTAAGGTCACGCAGAGATCCTGTAGCTCCGGTAGAAATTGGTCAACGAACAGCTACTTGTTGCATTTTAGGTAATGTTGCATATGAATTAAACAGGCCTGTACGCTGGTCCCCGGAAGCACAGTATTTTGTTAATGATCCTGAGGCTGAAAAGTTTTACCACAGAGAATATCAGAACGGATATAAATTGTAATTTCTGAGGATTATGAAATATTTATCACGACGACAATTTGTACTGACGACAATGGCAGCTGGTGCTGCCACTGTCGTTCTGCCAACTCAGCTTTTAGCAGGTACCGATGAAAAGGCTACTCCTTCGTTGAAGGGCAAAAAAGTATTGTATGTATATGGTGGTTGGGCTGGACATGAGCCGAAACAATCAGTCGATCTGTTTGTCCCTTGGTTGCGTTTGGAGGGTGCGGAAGTAACTGTTTCAGATACTCTCGATTCATATCTTGATGAAAAGTTAATGGCATCATTAGATCTGATTATACAGATTTGGACGATGGGCACAATCACGAAAGATCAGGAAGCAATGTTAGTAAAAACAGTGAAGAATGGAACAGGACTAGCCGGATGGCATGGTGGTACTGGTGATTCATTTAGAAATAATGTTGAATATCAATTCATGGTGGGTGGCCAGTGGGTGGCTCATCCAGGTGGGGTTATTGATTACATGGTAAATGTTACTAATCATAAAGATACTGTAACCAAAGGGCTCAATGATTTTAACATGCATTCGGAACAATACTACGTGCATGTCGATCCAAATGTTAAAGTACTGGCAACAACTAAATTTTCTGGTGAAAATGCCTTCTGGATTGAAGGCTGTATAATTCCGGTTGTCTGGAAGAAATATTATGGAAATGGAAGGGTTTTCTATTCTTCTCTTGGACATGTGATGACTGATTATAACGTTCCGGAAGCTTTAGAAATTCAGAAACGGGGAATACGATGGGCATCAGAAAGTAAGTATTTCGACAAGGAAGAATGGATTAATCCCATATATGGTTAATTAATCTGAAACATGGGAGTATAATGAATAATGTTAGGTAAATATTTGTAAACTATAATTTTGAATTTCCTTTAAGCCATTTTTAACAATAAAAGAAACGGGCTTAAGGGAAATTTGATTTTTAGACCTATTATTAACAATATAATTTGAGGCTAGAGCTATAAAATATAAATCTGGCAGGATTGTATCTCTACTTGTATAATCCATTTTCAATAAACATGATATCCCAACGGGATATTTCAATCTCTTTCTATTTTGTAACCTGAAATGGAACATTGGCCGAAGAGGCAAAACCGGTATGATCCAAAACATAAATAAATAACCGATAGTTTCCGGGTTCGTTTACCGATAACTGGCAACTGTTATTTTCGGTA
>JBASYJ010000017.1:0-37525 GCA_049277435.1 Prolixibacteraceae bacterium | reverse complement strand
ATTTCACCGTTGCGAAAATCAGTTACATGTTTGGCAAAGTCACCAATTTCCGTTTTTAAAGATTCTGGTATGTTATACATTTTGGCTTTTTAAAAAGTATTCGATCCGAAATGGAATAAATACTCTGCAAAGTTGCAACCACCAAAATTTCTGCGAAATACCATGTATTAGGTATTTGGCATACCATGTTTGCAGTATGAAAGTACTTTGAGGAAATATTAGGGCGAAATATTCCATATCTCCAACAGTAAGCCAAAGCGGATGTGAAAATTTCTAAATATCAAATTGATCTGGCGATCTTCTTCATAATGTGATGATTTTCGCCAAACTTGCAAAGTGCATCGCAATTATGCTTCAGATCGGAAAACAAAATATAGTTGATTGTCACTTTGATACTTTTTATTGAGGGCCTGGATAATTGCATCCGAACATCATTCTCTCTGCTATCAGGAATAATAATATACAATACCTCATTGCCATCTGAAATAGAATGAGCTAAATCTGTCAAACGCAAGATGCCTGAATAAATGCTTGTGCTTTTTTCTACCTCAAATGCCCCAATGATATTATTCGTTGATTTTTGATACCAAATTACATCAATCATTTTTATAGTGTTAACGGTATCTTTATCAAAGTTCATAGTTGGAAAAACAGGGAGGCAGAGAAAAGAAAAATTGGTCGAATTATACGATCTCGATTTGTCATTTTGCGCACATATCACATCATAACCCAAAGATTTTCCTATTTTGATCAGATGATATTGCATTTCGGTGTGCAAATTTTCTTCTGCGTTGTCTTCTTTAATTTTACTTTTACGTTTATCGATTAATAATTCTAATTTTTTTTGTTCCAGCTCTGATAAATGTTCCATATTGTCCAACACCAATTTTCTTTTTCCAATTTCATACATTAATCCAGAAATAGCACCAAGATCAAGTGAAAATTCATTCTTATATTGCTTATTTACATTTAACAATACCTCTCTGATTTTTAAATATTCACTCCAAGAACCCAGTTTTTTCTTGTCCTTGAATAAAAAATTAAACCCGTTTATTATGGCAGTATTGAAAGGAAGGATAATTGTTGGATGAAGAAAATAGAGTATGCTTGCAACAGCTGGTCCAAGCCCTTTGATTTTTAACTCATCCAAACGAATAATCTCTTTGACAATTTGCTCTTCATTCGTGGCTTTCACTACATTTTCCAGAAATTGACCAAAAGCAATTTTATTTTTTTCGTTTTCATAAATATCAGGGATCCTCAATTTGGGTTTCCAATAGAACGGATGTGCTGCTCCTTCAAAAACCTGTTTCTGTTCAGTAATACAAGTTAATACAAATTCTAAAGAACTTCCCTTGAAGTCATTTCCGAATTTTCCACCTTTGATATCTTCTATAACTTGAATAACCCCTCGCCGTATAGAGCGAAAAGCTTTTAATCTATCTTCATTATTTATAAACCAAGTGTTATAAACTGACTCGTTATCTGATTTATACTGATTAATTATATTTGAAAGACTAGTCGAATTATAATTTTCCATAATTTTTAACTGAAGTGATAAGCGGCATTCAAGATTGAACGTTATTGTGCCAATTTAACAAAAATTAGATTGATTCTATTCTATTGGTTTTCCAAATGACTATTTTTAGTCAGCACCAATGGATGGTTGATTTTTTTTAGATTAATAAGATTGGAAGATGAAATATAAAATATTCAAAATTGATAGAATATAATAATTAGGTAGGTTCTTCTTACGATTAAAACCAGTCAAAATTTTTCTATTTGGATTTTAAATAAAGTACTCAATATTGTCGATCCATCCACTCTTGATAGCATGAATGATAAGTTCAGATGTATTTGAAACGGATAGTTTCCTGAAGATATTTTTACGATGTGTATTTACAGTATGGAAACTGATATTTTTTTTCTCTGCAATTTCCTTGGTGGTCATTCCTCCTGCAATTAGCCTGACAATTTCTATCTCTGAGCTTGTTAAATGAATATTCTCAACCGGAACATTCTTAGAATCGCTGATTTCGATGATCATATCAAGAATTTCTTCGGAATAATATTTTTTTCCTTTCAAAATTGAATCTAATGCCATCAAAACTTCTTCGCGGTCAGCTGTTTTATATAGTATGTTTTTGATTCCGATTTTGGAGAGTTCTGTAAACTCAGGTTTACTGATGGAATTAGTCAGAATTAAGATTGCCAGCTCCGGAAATTTTTGTTTTATTTTCTGAAGGTCAGAAACTCCATTGTAATCCAGAAGGGCGATGTCTGTGATAAGTACGTCGCAACTTTCGTTTCTAAGTATTTTAAACAATTCACACTGTGTTCTGCAAGTACTCAGTAACGAGAAACGGAAATCATTCTCAATCAATACTTTCAGGGACTCAACAATTAAAAACTGTGAATCTGCGATTATTAATTTATGTGAAGAGCTGTTCATGTATAATAAAAATGTATTAATTCTTTTTAATTTTCATATTCACATGGTTTTACGGTATTGTATTACCAATATGAATGTTCAATGTCTCAAAATTGGTAAACATTTTCATCGCAAAGTAAACAACTACATGAGAGCCGTCAAAGTTAACAATTGAGATTATAAATCCTTCAAGTTCTTAAATCAAAGGAGATCGGGAGATTTCTAAACATTTCCGGACTCGATCACATGACTATTACTTCCAAATTTTATTACTCTTTTGCCGATGAAAGTATCATTTAGAAAAATGACTTTACCTTTTTTGTGCGCAAATCTACTTTCTGGCGAAATTGAGGTAGATTAGAGCAGGAGCGATTGTTAACACTATTATAGTTTTTCAACAAATACACTAAGGTCGATCAAAAGTTTCAGTGGATGTTTGAAAGTATTTAAGTTGTTCTTAAATTGAGGCAAATGATGACAATTTCTCCAACTAACAAAGTTAGTGATCTATCACCCAAAAATCTCAAACAATTAATTTTTATCCAAAATCGTGACGTTGTTTGACAAACTGAGGAAAAATGAATAGCATTAACGCTAGAAATTATGCCGCAAATACTTCACATAGAAGCTTTAAATCCTCCAGTAAGTGGTTCGAGTTTTGTATCATAGGGGTCACTTTTAGAAACGTTAAAGCTCTGTAATCGAAATGATTGCAGAGCTTTTTTTTATTCTCCAAACCGTTTTATCGCATCTTCCAGAATGACTGCAGTTGCAGTAGCCCCGCAGCGGGAACAACCTGCTTCCTGAACAGCAAGTAGCTGATCGAGTGTACGAACTCCGCCGGCAGCTTTTACCTTAACTTTTGGTCCGACACTTTCTTTCATTAGTTGCAGGACAGGGATGGTAGCCCCGGTATAATTGTAATCTCCATTGGCTTGTTTCACGAAACCGAAACCAGAAGAGGTTTTAACATAGTCGGCACCAACTTCGGTACAAATCCGGCAAAGTTTGACAATATCGGTTTCGCGGGTAACAAAATCGGTTTCGAAAATTACTTTGACAATGGCTCCATGTTTGTGGCAGGCATCAGTTACCGATCCGATTTCTTCGGTTAGATAATCCCAGTCACCCTGCAAGGCTTTTCCAATGTTAATAACCATATCGATCTCAACAGCACCATCTTTACAGGCAGTTTCTGCTTCAAATACTTTAACCTGAATGGCTGAATTTCCGGCCGGAAAACCAATAACGCACCCGACTAAAACATCACTGCCTTTCAGTATTTCAACGGCTTGTTTTACTGCGTACGGTTTGACGCAAACCGAAGCAACCTGATATTTTCGGGCAACCTCACATTCGCGGCGTAAATCTTCGTCGGTCATTGTTGGGTGCAGAATCGAATGGTCGATCATTTTTGCCAGTTCACTAACTTGCTGGTTCATATTAATTTGTTTTAAAATTAGGAGTTTGTAAGATTCTCTAATAACATAATTTATTTCAAAAGATTCAGGATTTCAGAGATTTTATCAACCGTCTGAAAGGTCGAGGTGTCGTGAGGTTCATGTTGAGTTTCGTGCTGCCACATGATTTCGAATGGAACATGGATAGCTTTTGCCCCGATATTCACCACTGGCAAAATATCCGATTTTACTGAATTGCCGATCATCAAAAATTCGTGGTTTTCGATTTCAAGATGGGAGAGGAGTTTCTGGTAATTGGTTTCCTGTTTGTCGCTCATGATCTCGATGTGATGGAAATATTCTGCTAATCCGGAGCGTTTCAATTTTTGCTCCTGATCGAGTAAATCGCCTTTTGTAGCCAAAATCAGTTTGTATCTGTGCTGAAGTTTTTGCAGGACATGTTCAACTCCGTCGATCAATTGAATCGGCATATTCATCAACGACCGGCCTGTTTCAATGATCCGGTTGATTTCATCCGGACTGATTTGATTTTCTGTGATTTGGATCGCAGTTTCGATCATCGAAAGAATAAAGCCTTTCGCACCGTATCCGTAAGTTTCCAGATTTCTGATTTCAGTTTTAAACAGTTCTGCTGAAGTTTCTTCCTCCGTTTTATAGGGTTTTAAAATCCGGCAAAATTCTTTTTCAACTGCCTGGTAAAATGGTTCATTGGCCCAGAGTGTGTCGTCGGCATCGAAACCAATTACTTTTATTGAATTCAGCATAGTTTTTCAGGATTAAGGACCCGAATTTAGTCAATTCCATTGTTTTTAACGACTTCCGAAAACCAAATTGCCGAAGCTTTGGGTGTTCTTTTCAAGGTTTCCATATTCACGTGTACCAAGCCGAATTGCTTTTCGTACCCCAGCGCCCATTCAAAATTATCGAGCAGCGACCAGGCAAAATACCCGCCAACATTTACGCCATTTCCGATTGCTTCGTGACAGGCTTCCAGATAACTGCGGATAAATTCAATTCTTGGACTGTCATTCACTTTCCCGTCAATAACCGGATCGGTATTCGACATTCCGTTCTCTGTGATGATAATTTCAGGGTGACCGTATCGTTTATCAATCCATTCAAGCAGTTTCCGAAATCCCCATGGCACCACGGCCCAGTTCATGCTGGTGGTTTTCCATTCCGGATCAACCGAAAGGTCAACATCCTGATCTTCAGAAATTCCGCCGTTCCCGTAAACGCTTTTTTCAGCATCGGAATCGGTTGCATTGGCTGCAAACATGGTTGTGTAATGGTTTAGTCCGAAGAAATCGCTCGAACCGGTCAGCATGGCTTTTTCTTCCGGAGTAAACCGGGGTAATTTATGCCCGATTCGCTGGCGCATGATTTCAGGATAATCGCCAAACCAGATTGGGTCGGCAAACCAGCCAGCAAAAAAGTGCAGTGCACGTTCGGCAGCATCTTTGTCTTCCTGTTTGTTGGTCAAAGGTTCACGCCAGTCGCAATTCAGCGAAATGCCGATTTTTCCTTTTTGTTCTGCCTGATAATTTTCGCGGTAAATTTTAACAGCCAGTGCATGTGCACGCAATTCGTTGTGCGCTGCCAGGTATGGTTCTGTTGTAGAAACTCTTCCCGGAGCAAAAACACCCTGTCCATAACCTAAAATTGCCACCACCCAGGGTTCGTTTATGGTGATCCAGTTTTTTACACGGTCGCCGAAATGTTTAAAACAGATTTCGGCATATTCAGCAAAATAAACGGCAATTTCCGGATTCAACCAGCCGTCGTGTGCCAGTTGCAATTCGAGCGGCAAATCCCAGTGGTAAAGCGTTGCGTATGGTTCTATCCCATTTTCGAGCAGGCAGTCAATCATATCGGAATAAAACAGAATTCCCTTTTCATTCACTTTTCCGGTTCCTGAAGGCAAAATCCGGGGCCACGAAAATGAAAAACGGAATGCTTTAATTCCCATTTCAGCCATCATGGCAATATCTTCACGATACCTGTGGTAGAAATCGCAGGATATATCGGCGTGTTCGCCATTGCTTGTTTTGCCGGGTATTTTCACAAAGGCATCCCAGATTGAAGGACCTTTCCCATCTGTAAATGCTGCTCCTTCAATTTGATAACTGGAAGTTGAAGTTCCCCAGACAAAGTTTTTACTGAATTGTTTCATTTATATTAATCGATCAGTTTCTTGTTGTAAAAATAACAAAAAGAAAATCAATTGAAAGCAATTCAGGAGAAGGTTTGCCTGTTCATTTAATGCCGAACAGGAAGTAAACCAGGACTAAAACGGTAATGATTGAGGTGGACAGGAAGGCAACTTCGGCTCCGAAATTGTACCAGAGAACTCCAGCCAGCGAACTGGCAATCATCGCTGCGATGCTCTGAAATCCGGCAAATGAGCCAATGGCCGTGGCGGTGTCTTTTTTGTCGGTGATGTTGCTGATCCAGGCTTTCGTAATTCCTTCGGTTGAAGCGCCATACAATCCGTACATAAAAAACAGAAAGAGATAAATGAAGAAATTGGAAGTCAGTGCCATGCCCAGATACACTGCAGCAAATGCCACCAATCCGAAGGCGAAAACGGTTTTTAAACTGAATTTATCGGCAATCATTCCCAACGGAAAGGCTGCCAGGGCGTAGATCAGGTTGTAAAAAATATATAAGCCAATGACATTGGTGTCGCTCATTCCCGATTGTTTTACTTTCAGTAAAAGCAACATATCGGAACTGTTGAAAAGTGCAAAAATCAACAAGCCGATAACCACTTTGCGGTACATCAGCGGGCTTACTTTCCAGTATCTCAGGAAGGAAAAGAAAGGAGTTGAAACTTTTGCCTGCGGTTGATTCTGTTTTTTATCTTTAATCAGCAAGGTGGAAACGACGGCTGCCATACCTGGCAGAATGGCTATTAAAAACAGGGTTTTGTAATCGTTCGGGTAAAAGTATAAATAAATCAAAGCGGCAGCCGGACCCAGAACTGCGCCAAAAGTATCGGCCGACCGGTGAAATCCAAATACTTTTCCTTTGGTCTGAGGCGTAGCTTCATCGGATAACATTGCGTCACGGGCTCCGGTTCGCAGGCCTTTTCCGAAACGGTCGAGGGTTCGGGCAAAAAATATCCAGACCGGATACAGAAAGATAACCATCATCGGTTTGGAGATCGCGCTAACCGAATAACCCAGCTGAATAAATGGGGCACGTTTTCCTGAATTGTCGGATAATTTACCGAAATAACCTTTGCAAAGACCTGCAGTCGCTTCTGCCATTCCTTCCAGAATACCAATTAAAACGACTGAAAAACCGATGCTTTCCAGAAATACGGGCATAACCGGATAAAGCATTTCGCTGGCTGTATCGGTGAATAAACTAATCAGTGATAAAATCCAAACGGTGCGGGTAATGTATTTCATGCCTGATAAATTTTGAAAGTCAGACTAGGGATTGACTTGCTGCTTTTTTATAAACAGTCGATTTACTTTTTCGGATAAAAACAATTTCGCGAGCAGATATCCGTAAATTATACCGATAAATGCTCCTGCAATCACATCTCCGGGATAATGAACTCCGTTGTAAATGCGGCTGTAGGAGACGAATGCAGCCCAGAAAAACAGGAAATATTTCAGGGGTTTGAAACGACTGTCGAGTGCATAATACAGGAAAGTAGCCAACCCAAACGAGTTGGCGGCATGCGACGAAACAAAACCATATAATCCGCCGGGACCAGCTTTGCTCAGATGAATGAGGTTTGCGAGTGATGGTTCGTGTGAAGGACGCAGGCGCTGAACTAAATTTTTAAGCAGATGCGAAGCTGTCTGGTCGCAAAGAGCGATAACAACACCAATGAAAAGCAACATCAAAAGGCCTTTCATCCTGTAATTTTTTACAATCAGGAAAATAATGAACAAATAAAGAGGACTCCAGAATAGTTTGTCGCTGAACCAAAACATGACTGAATCAAAGAAATCGTTGTGAAGTCCGTTTAGAAACAAAAATAGTTGTGTGTCAACTGAATTCAGGTATTCCATTTTATCGTTTTAACTTGTGCAATTAATGCCTAAACTTATGTATTTATTTCTTCTTCAGAAAACCGGAGAGTTTGTTATCCCGAATTTGTTTCAAAGTATTGTTTTCGATTAAATGATACCCAAAATTTGCTTTGGATGACGAAATTTTCTGTGAAGAATATATTCCGGAATGGCCGCTAAAATAATAAGCTATAAAACTGGCTGTTGCAAAATACAGAATGTGCGAACCTCCAAACAGTTCGGCTCCCATAATCGTGCAGGCCAGCGGGGTATTGGTTGCTCCGGCAAAAACAGCGATGAATCCCAGTCCGGCCATTAAATCAATGGGTGCCCCCATCAGTACAGCAAGTGAATTTCCGAGTGTGGCACCAATAAAAAACAAAGGAGTAACTTCACCTCCCTTAAAACCCATACTCAGCGTAATGGTGGTGAAAATGAGTTTCCAAAGCCAGCCAAACGAATCGATTTCGCCCGTTTTAAAAGCATTTACAATGCTGGTTCCCTTTCCTGAAGCGGTCTGAACGCCCAGTCCGAGATAATCATTGGTGCCGACGATAAAAGTTAGACCGATAATAATTAAACCACCAATAAACGGAATTAGGTATTTATTCTGAATATACCGGTTCGAAAGGCTTTTGATGGTGTGCGAGGTTTCCGAAAACAAATAACTGACCAGTCCAAAAGCTATTCCGGCGACAACAATCTGAATAAACAGCAAAAAGCTGAAATGAAAATAAGGAAATGAAGCAGAACCCTGTTCCAGCAAATTGATGTGATATTGTGTGTGCTGAATGCCATAGGCTGTGCAGACCATGTCGGCAAATACCGAAGCAAAAAAGCAGGGAAGCAAGGCGTCGTATTTAATTCGCCCGATGGCCAGAACTTCGAGCGCAAAAATTGCTCCTGCAACCGGCGTTCCGAAAACCGCTCCAAATCCGGCAGCAATACCGGTCATGAGTAATTTTCGTTTATCTTCTTTATCCAGGTTTAATTTCCGGGCGATGAAATTGGCCAGACTACCTCCGATTTGAACCGCGGTTCCTTCACGACCGGCCGAACCGCCAAATAAATGAGTAACAACCGTGGTGAGGAGAATAAACGGTGCCATCCGGGCAGGAATACCGCCCCCTGGTTTGTGAATTTCGTCCATGATCAGGTTGTTGCCCGCTTCCGAATTCTTTCCTTTGAACCGGTACAAACTCAAGATCGCCACCCCGGTGAGAGGCAAAAAGTACAAAAGCCATTCGTGCTGCCACCTGGTTTGAGTCGCCAGATCGAGTAAATAGAGGAATAATGCGACCATCGAGCCGACAGAAAATGCGACCGGTATAACCAGTAAAATCCATTTGACGGAATATTTAAATATGGTAATCTGCTCAAAGGCCTGTTCGTTTCTTTCCATTTTTACGGCTAAAGCCGTAAAAGTATCTTTTTGAGTTTAACTATACAACCACTTGTGCATTTGTGTGTAACCTGAAGTCGTTGTTAACTTTCAGTTTCAATACAAATACTTCTCAGGTTTTTGCTGAAGTAAAGGAACGGGATTATGAATCGAATATCTTTTTCTGTCCTGATTTGTAAAGCAATACGGTGGTTTTGTCAAAAGTTACCAGACAGCCATATTTCATGCTTTCAAGTCCGGGACGGATCTGATTGTAAAAGGCAAGTAGTTTATTTTCTTCGTCGATCATTTCAATGACTGTTGGGACTTTTTCACTTAATTCCCAAAATTTATTGGAGTGGATAACCGAGCTGGCGCCAAAACCCAACATACCCTTCAAAACAGTTACTCCGGCCAGTCCTTCCTTTTTTGCCCTGAACGTAATGTCCTCATACAAGGGAGAGTGATCCGTATAGTCTGTCGAACTGATAAAAATACGAAGAATGCCGACCTGTGTATTGTTTTGCATTTTAGAGTAATTTAGAGATGATCCGGCCTACATAAATAGCCAATAAACCCAGAAAAAAACTTCCGGAGGTGTAAAAAGCGAAACGGATAAATTCTTGCTGCCGAAGCAACAGAAAAGCATCGTCGGAAAAAGTAGAAAAGGTGGTGAAACCACCGCAAATGCCAACGGTCAGAAACAGCCGGACTTCAGGAGTTAGCAGGTTTCCTCGGTCGGACAATCCGTAAATGATGCCAATAAGCAGGCAGCCTGCAACGTTTACAAGCAGAGTTGCCCATGGAAAAACGCTGGAATAACTTAGCTGAAAATAACGGGAAATAACAAAACGGGCTACAGTACCGATGAATCCACCAAATCCGACAAGCATGATTGATTTTACCATAAAATTGAGTTTAATTCATATCCTGGTAGATGTCATCAACCCGAAAAGAGATTCAGGCAGTTAAAGGCAGACCTCATTGCCATGAACAAATATACTGATTTCGAAGGTATTGTTCCGGTTTTATATTCCTGAAAGTTTTCTCCGGAAAGAATATTCCGGAATTATTGGGGATTTAAGTGTTTCAAATTGATTTATTTCCGGAATTCCTTGTGCAATTGCTGCTCTACTCCGGGTTCAGGATAAACCTGTTTTTCTTTGATAGCCATACAAACAATTTCGGCGATGTCGTGAACCGGAAGTTTATTGCTTTTTGCAAACGTTTTTTTGCAGAGCGGGCAGGAAGTTGCCAGTACATCAGGCTGAAAACTCAGGTATTCGGCAAGTGCCCGGTCGCGAATCTGATTTCGTTCGTTCATCTGAATTTTTATGTTGGCCAAACTGCCACCGCAACAGTACGCAGCCTCTTTTTCGTTCTTAAAGGTCAGTAATTCTGCGTACTCATCGAGCAGCAAACGGGGCTGATGATAAATTCCGCTTCCACGCCCCAGTTCACAAGGGTCATGGTAAATTATGCGGAGTGGCAATTTGTTGACAGGTAGTAGGTTATTGACGACTAATTCAAGTATAAATTCAGAGTGGTGCTGAACCAGAACACCGGGTAAAGCATAATCTTCGTTAAACACTTTATAGCAAATCGGGCACGATACAACCAGCTTTTTAACTCCTGATGCCAGAATTCGTTCCCGGTTGTGTGCAATCAGTTTTTGTGCTGCTTCGTACTGTCCGACTTTCATCAGCGGTCGGCCACAACAAGCCGTTTTTTCTTCATCCATAAACCAGTATTTTACTCCGGAAGCTGCAAAGATTTCTTTCATCGATTTGATGATCGCTGGTGTTAAATGAGTCATGCAGCCGGCAAAATAGATCACTTCGGTTTGCGTGCCGACTTTTACCGGTCCGTTTTTCAGATATTCGTACGAAGAGTTGTATTCTTTGCTCGATTCAATACGCTGCGTAATACGTAAATCGTTCAGGTTCAGTCCAACCGGGCAATCGGTCTGGCAACGGCCGCAGAGCAGGCAATTGAAGAGCTTTTCATCGGTCAGGTTCTTATTCCGGATGTGTTTGAGCACATAAACCGACTGTGTATCCTTAATTTCAGCGTGGCTCATCTGGCAGGAATCGAGGCAAATTCCGCAACGGGAACAGGAGTAAACCTGAATTCTGGAATAACCGTCAATTCGTTTTTTTACGCGGATTCCGTAATTACGAAGAAAGATCAGAACCACTTCAACCGGAATGTGCATGTAGCGTGAAACTGGCAACGAAACAAAAAACAGTGTCAATGAAAGCGAATAGGCCCACCAGAATGGCATTTCGAGTGATTGAAGGGGCAGGAGGGAAGCCAGCATATTGCCGGTTGGCTGGCTGACGATGCTTCCGTTGTGGTGAATACCTGCCGAAACAGCTTCAGCCAAAAAACGAAGTGGAAAAATGAGCCAGAGTGAACTGAGCGCAATCCGGTCGCCTAATTTCAGTTTGGTCGTCTTTTTCATTCCAAATAAACGACTGTTCAGGCGTTTAAAATAGGCCAGCAAGACTCCGGAAAGGATAAAAACCAACAGGATATCCATCACTGCAGCGAGTATTTTACCTGAAGTGGTACTTGCAGCCTGCGTTTCAAAGTATCTGAAAAATATGGCTTTATACGCAGGAACAGATAAAGTCCGGAAATGAATCCAGGCGTCAAGATGTCCGAAAACGATCAGTAAAAACCAGCCAAACGCCAGGCTCATGTGCATGTAGCCCAAAACCGGATTTTTTCGGAATATTTTGCGGTGAATTAACGATTCAAGAAAAATTTCGCGAACCGCCAATATGCTTTTACGGGTAAAAATACTTCGGATGATGCGGCTTTTGTCGATTTTTGAAAGTCCCGAAATCCATATTCCAACAATAACGACCAGGAAGCAGGAGATGAACAGAAGCCCAATGTTAAACGGCCATATAAACGGAGTCATTTCCATAGTAAAATGCTAATTGACAGGTTTGTATTTCAGAATGCCTTTCTTAATCAGCATGATTACATTCCGGATGTTGATTCCCCGCGGACAAACCAGCATGCATTTGCCACAAAGCATGCATTTTTTAATCTCTGTTTCGAGTTCCGCGGTTTCGCCGCGACGAAGCAGTAAATTCATTCGCCTGACATTGAAATTCACCAGATCGCCGGCGCTGCAGGTTGCTGTACACCCGCCGCAGGAAAGGCAGACTTTGAACGAAGGTTCCGATTCGAGAATCTCGCTGAGCAGGCGACCGTCGAACTGATCGTAATCGATGGTTCGTTGTTTTAGAATCGTAAATCCGAAATTTTTCATTTTTTAGCCCCTCCCGGGCATTAAAATCAGCAGTTCGAAATTCAAAAATCCAGCGTTAAAAACTACCGGCGAAGGATAATGCTTTGAATTTTAATCTGTTGATAAGTAGATTACTTACTCCTAATAAGCCAGTTGTTCACTTCCATAGCGGCCGACCGGGCATGCAGAATCGTATCGTTTACTGACATTGGAGCGGTACAACTTCCGGCGAGGAAAATACCTTCCCGGCTTGAAAAGTTAGTTTTCAGGAACAAATCTGCTGGTTTCAGAAAACCAGAATCTTCGCATTCCAGATTGCACTGAGCCGCGGCAGCAGCAGTTCCTTTTCCGGCTTCCATGCCAACCAGTAAAACCAGTAAATCGACATCCATTTTCAATGGCCTGCCGGAAAGGGTATCTTCAGCTTTAATCTGCAGACTTTTGTCGATTTTTTCTGAAGCTTCGGACAGACGGCCGCGAATAAACTGAATGTTGTATTTTTCCTGTGCCTCCCGGTAAAGTTCCTCGAAATGATTGCCGTACATGCGTAAATCCATGTAAAAACAAAAGATTTCAGCATCAGGAATACGCTTTTTCAGTTCGATGGCCTGTTTTACCCCGGTGATGCAGCAAACTTTTGAACAGTAATGGTTTCCCGACTTTTCATCGCGTGAACCGACACAATGTACAAAGGCAATCCGTTTCGGATTTTTTCCTGAAGCTACTGACAAATCAGCTCCCGGTAAAAGCATTTGTTCCAGATCGGACGATGTGATGACCTGATCGTATATTTTATATCCGTATTCTTCTTTTCTTCGGGCATCAAACAGTTCAAAACCGGTAGCCAGCACAATCGCATCGGCTTTTAACTGCAGTTCTCCTGTGGCCTCAATATCAAAGCTCCCGTTTTTGTGGCTAACATTTTTTATTTCGGTATTTGCCAGAATGGTGAAATCTTTTTCATCGGTCTTTTCGTGAATGTTTTCCATGATTTTGGCCGCCGGTGTAAAATCAGGAAACAGGTATGACCAGTTGTTGAGTTTGCCCCCGGTTCGGGCTTCTTTTTCGATCACAGTCACCCAGTGACCAGCGTCAGTCAGCGCGCTGGCTGTTTCAATTCCGGCAATTCCGGCTCCAATAATAACGACATGTTTCATAGATCAGTTTTTAGTATCCACATCCCACCATCAGTGGATTTCCGATTATTTTACCTTCACGATCGGCATATTTTAATTCAGGAACATAGTCTATTCCCATTTTATCGAGCAGGGGTTCGCAGTTGGTTTGGTGCATTTGCAGGCCTATATCCCAGGGATTGTAGCCCAACACCAGTCCGGCCAGTTCTTCGTAGGTCAATACCGGTATACCATTCCCGTTTTCACCGTAGGTTTTACCTTCCATCTCTTCAATCACATATTGCCAGCGATCCATAAACATGGGGCAACCCGGGCAATTGCACAAAATCGCATCAGGATGATATGGTTCCATCGATTCGAATTTTTTACGTGAATTGGAAAGCGGATATCCCCGGTTTGCCTGAACCAGATATTGCCTGAAACCAAATCCGCAGCAGTGCCGGCGTTCAGGATAATCAAGCACTTCGCCGCCCCAGGATTCAATCATTCCGGCCAGAACATATGGAAACTCGGCGCCTCCTATTCCCTTTGACGGAAACATTTTTGAATAATGACAGCCAATGTGTTCAACAATTTTGAGGGGCTTCCCGGTTTTGTGATTGATTAATCGGAATTTGCCTTTTCCTGAAATTTCGTTCCTGAATTTAAAAATGATGTCGCTGGCGTGGGCAATGTTTTGCGGTACTTCAAATTCCCGTCCGGTGGCCCGTTTCAGAATGGTCCGGATTTTATCCAGTTCGTCAGGAAACTCTTTCCAGGTTTCGATAATTTCGTTGTAAATTCCAAAGGATGTGATGCACGAAACAGCCAGATTTTGATATCCGGCTTCGGTCATGAGTGCAAATTGCCGGGCTACTATGGTTTGAATGGTGTCGAAAGGCACCAGATCGGCATGGTAAGCAATTCCGGAGCAGGAAGTGTGGTGTGGATTTTCGTAAACATCCTTGAGCAGTTCTTCATGCATGATCTTCAGGAATGTTTGTTCAGCACCTGGAAAAAAGTTTTGCCGGATGCAGCTTCTCACATAAAAGAAATGATCGTTTGCAATTTCTTTCTGATAATCCTGCCAGATGTGTATTTTGCCTTCTTTTCTCATGATGACCGGTGGTGTTTGTCGTTGTTGGAGGTGTAAACATGGCTGGCATAGCCGGCATATTCATCCAGATCATCTTCGAAGCCCATTTTGCGGGCCTGAACTTTGGAATACTGTTCGATTTTGTCGAACCGGTCGAATGCTCCTGTTTCTTCAAAAATCCGGTAGATTTCGTCGAGTGAATCCTGTGGAATCTTTCGCAATGCTCCCGGGCCATCGCCGTTGAGATTCGCGCCAACGCGTTGGAAAACCGCTTCTTTGTTTTCATAAATCCATTCGCCAACGGGGCCGAGTTCAGGATGCATTTCAGGGCTAAGATTTTCAGGAAGGACACAATACCCTTTGTAAACGATATTTTCGCCGATCACTCTTTTGATGGCCAGTTGCTGGCGGCCTTTTTCCGATTCGGTGAAATAACCAAGATCCTGCGACAACGAACGAAGAGCCATAATGATCAGTCCGGGGCAGTTTCCACGCGGACAGCGGGTTTTGCAAGACATGCATTCACCGCAATACCAGATCACCTCACTTTTCAGCAACTCTTCGATTTTTTCTTCATTTTTTGTCTGGATAATGCCGATCAGGATTCTGGGATCGTAGTCGTAAAATTCGGCAGCCGGACAAATAGCCGTACAAATCCCGCAGTTCATGCAGGATTTTAATCCTTCAGCAAAGCGGATATCACTGGTTAGTTGATCGTAAAGTTTCATTCGAATTCCGGATGATAATTATACTAAGTTAATTCATTGTCAAGTGCTAAGTTTCAGTCTAAAATGGTATTCTGAATAAGCCTTTTAACGTATTTGTCTTGTTACGAAATGTGAGTTTAATGACAAGGTTAATCCGGAAAGTAATTGTGGATTTTATCTGTTTTGCGTTTTGAATATCGTGTGATGAATGATTCTGGGATATCTTTTTTAAATTCACGATTCATTTTTATTCTTCTCTGATTATGACTGGTTCTTCTGCTGTGAAAATTGAAAAAAATGTCATCATTATTTTTGGGGTTACTTTGATAGTGGTAATGGGAATTGCCAGTATCACTCCGGCTTTCCCGGGAATCATCAGGTATTTTGGAATTTCGACTCAGCAGGTTGGCTGGCTGATTGCCGCATTTACTTTGCCCGGCATATTTTTAACTCCCCTGACCGGTATTCTGGCCGATCGGATTGGCCGGAAAAAGGTTTTGGTACCGGCACTTTTCGTTTTTGCCTTTGCAGGTTTTGCTTGTTCTTTTGCTCAGGATTTTAATACCCTGCTCGTTTTTCTATTTGTCGAAGGAATTGGGGCAGCCGGTCTTTCAAGCATTAATATCACACTCATTGGCGATTTATATTCCGGAGAAAAAAGAACCACGCTCATGGGTTATAATGCCAGTATTCTAAGTATTGGTACGGCAGCTTATCCGGCGCTCGGCGGTTTTATTGCTGTTTATGGCTGGCAATACATCTTCTATCTGCCACTGCTGGCGATCCCGTTGGGTATTTTTGTCCTGGTTAGTCTGAATAATCCGGAGCCCAAAGACCATCTGGGAATTGGTGATTACTTCAGGCGCGTTTGGAAAAACATCAATCAACGCAGTGTGTGGGGCCTTTTTCTGGCGAATATGTTGGTTTTTATCCTACTTTATGGTTCGTATCTGACGTATTTCCCGATTTTGCTTTCCGAGCGGCTTCAGGCTACATCGGTTCATATCGGACTTTCCATGTCGCTCATGTCACTGGTTACTGCCGCAACATCGTCGCAATTAGGGCGAATGAATAAACTTCTGAAACCCAAATTATTGTTGCTTACAGGCGTCAGTTTCTATTTCCTGTCGATGTTGGCTCTTGTCTTCAGTCAAAGTTGGGTGCAGGTAGGAGGAGCAGTAATACTATTTGGTTTTGGTCATGGATTGCTGGTTCCATCCATTCAGAATTTGCTGGTCGGTTTTGCGTCGATTAAGGAGCGTGCAGCATTTATGTCGTTTAATAGTATGGTTTTGCGCATTGGTCAAACACTTGGGCCATTGGTCATCGGGCTGTTTTATGCGATTGGCAGCATTCAGGGGGCTTTCGCCGCCGGAGCTGTAGTTGCAATGATCATGTTTGTGGTGATTGCCGGTATGGTAAATATTTCCGGCGACCACACAGATTTAAAGAAGTAATCGGGTAAAACTAAAAAGCAAATACCCCATTCGAAGTATTTGCTTTTCAGTATAATTAATCCTGATCAGTTTATTCCAGATAAGTATATCCGTACAATCCTGAACGGTAATTCGACAAGAATTCTTTTCCTTCTTCGGCCGAAATGATTCCTGATTTCACCGATGAAGTTACCCAGGTTTCCACCGTGCGTACCAGTTTCTTGGCATTATACTGAACGTAGTCCAATACTTCGGCAACGGTTTCACCATCGATAATCTGGTCGATGCTGTATCCTTTTTCGTTTACCGAAACGTGAACTGCATTGGTATCGCCAAACAGGTTGTGCAAATCGCCCAATATTTCCTGGTAAGCACCTACAAGGAAGACCCCGATGTAATAAGGCTCTTTGGCTTTTTGTGCGTGTACCGGCAAATAGTAGGAGAAATTACGGGTCGAAATGAAGCTGTCAATTTTTCCGTCTGAGTCGCAGGTAATATCCTGAATAGTAGCCGAACGTTCAGGTTTTTCGTCCAACCGCTGAATTGGGATGATCGGGAAGATCTGATCGATGGCCCAGGAATCGGGAAGTGACTGAAACAGGGAAAAGTTACAGAAATATTTATCGGACAGCAATTTCGGTAAATAAAGCAGTTCTTCAGGAATGTGCTTTAATTCGCCCGACATTTTGTGAATCTCTTTCGCGATCGACCAGAACAGGCGCTCAATTTGTGCACGTGTTTTCAGATCGAGCAGTCCAAGGCTGAAACGATCAAGCGCTTCCTCGCGGATTTGCTGTGCATCGTGCCAGGTCTCCAGCATTTTCGACTGATTGACATTGTCCCATAAAGCGAACAATTCGCGAACCAGTTCATGATCGCCTTCGCTGGGCTCTTCGTCTTCGTTCATGGTTGGCACGCTGGCCGTTTCCAAAACTTCAAAAACCAATACAGAATGATGCGCTGTTAGCGACCGGCCGGATTCGGTGATGATGTTTGGATGCGGAATGTTGTTTTTATCGCTGGCATCCACCATGGTGAAGATAGCGTCATTTACATATTCCTGAATGCTGTAATTTACGCTGCTTTCGCTGCTCGACGAACGTGTTCCGTCGTAATCGACTCCCAGTCCGCCGCCAATGTCCACAAATTCGACATTAAAGCCTTTTAAATGCAACTGAACGTAGAACTGTGATGCTTCGCGCATGGCCAGTTTAATGCGTCGTATTTTGGTAACCTGACTGCCAATGTGGAAATGAACCAACTTCAGGCAATCCTGCATTTTTTGTTTTTCCAGAATTTCCAGAGCATCCAGTAATTCGCTCGATGTTAAGCCGAATTTGCTGGCATCACCACCCGAATCTTCCCATTTTCCACTTCCGGAGCTGGCCAGTTTTATCCTGATGCCCAGATTTGGTCTGATTTTCAGGCGGTGTGCTATTTTGATGATCAGTTTGAGCTCATTCAGTTTCTCAACAACCAGATAGATTCGTCTGCCCATCTTTTGAGCCAGAAGTGCCAGCTCAATGTAGTTTTCATCCTTGTATCCGTTGCAAACAATCAACGAATCGTTGTCGGTGTTAATGGCGATTACCGCATGCAATTCGGGTTTCGAACCTGCTTCAAGACCGATGTTGAATTTTTTACCATGTCCAACAATTTCCTCAACCACCGGGCGCATCTGGTTTACCTTAATCGGGTAAACGATGAAATTCTGTGCTTTGTAATTGTACTCTTCAGCGGCTACAGAAAAGCAACTCGCCATTTTTTCAATCCGGTTATCCAGAATATCGGGGAAACGAATCAACATGGGTGCCGCAACATCCCGAAGCTGAAGTTCTTCTACCAATTCGTGCAGGTCGACCTGAACCCCGTTTTTGCTCGGTGTTACAGTTACATTACCTTTTTCGTTGATGGAAAAAAAGTTGATCCCCCAACCATTGATGTTGTAGAGTTCAGCTGAATCTTCAATGCGCCATTTTCTCATTAAGGAAAAGTTAATTGTTTATTTGTACTCATAAAATTGGCCTGAATCTGGTCTTTAAAATCGATTTCAGGACTTAAAATTACCTGATCTGAATTTTTAAACAAATCGATCCGCTTTCGATTCCGTGTTTCCGGATAAAAAAAGAAACACAAAATTCTGCTGAAAGCCGCGTCAGGTCTGTTCCATCCAAGTTTTTTCAGACGCGGTAAATGTAATAAAATATTGAAAAAAGATTGAGTTTTTTTTGAGTGTCTGGTTGTGATGCAGATTAGCGTATCTGACAATTGATTTTTGCCCGACGAACTTTGCCTTTTATGCAGATTTTAAAACATCTGCATGCTGTGCAGTTTTTTGTACCGGCCATCAAGTTCAATCAATTCATCGTGCGTTCCGGTTTCTATAATTTCACCTTCATGGAAAACACAAATCAGATCGGCATTCCGAACTGTCGAAAGCCTGTGTGCAATGACAATCGAAGTGCGGTTTTTCATCAGTTTTTCCAGTGCGTCCTGTACCAATCTTTCCGATTCTGTATCCAGAGCCGAAGTGGCCTCGTCCAAAATCAGGATTGGTGGATTTTTCAGAATTGCCCGGGCAATGCTCAATCGCTGGCGCTGTCCTCCGGAGAGTTTGCTTCCACGGTCACCAATAATGGTGTCGTACCCATTTTCAGTTTCGGTAATAAAATCGTGTGCATTGGCCACTTTCGCAGCTGCAATTACTTCGGACATCGTGGTGTTTTCGACGCCAAAAGCAATGTTGTTGTAAATCGAATCATTGAACAGAATCGCTTCCTGATTTACATTGCCCATCAGGTCGCGTAAATCATGAAGTTTAAAGTCCCGAATATCAACGCCGTCAATCAGAATCTGGCCGCCATCGACATCGTAAAAGCGGGGAAGCAAATCAACAAAAGTGGTTTTTCCACTTCCTGATTGTCCGACCAGCGCAACCGTTTTTCCTTTTTGAACTTCAAGTGATACATTATTCAGGACAATTTTTTCGTCGTAGGCAAAAGTTACCCGGCGATATTCAATTGAATTTTTTAAGGTGCTAATCTTTTTAGAATCAGCTTTTTCATGAATGGTCACATCAGCCAGCAGAATTTTATCAATCCGATCCATCGAGGCCAATCCTTTCTGAATGCTGTAAAGTGCAGTGGTAAAAGCTTTTGCCGGATTTATGATCTGGTAGAAAATGGCCAGATAGGCAATGAATTCGGGTCCCGAAAGTTCGCTGTTGTTGCTTAAAATTAAGGTTCCACCATACCAGACTACGATAATTATTACAATGGTCCCAAGCAGTTCGCTAAGCGGATGAGCCAGTTCGCGGCGACGCATCAACCGGTTCATGATTGAGCGGTAATCGTGAAGTTCCGCATTAAATCGGGCATTCATTTTCTTCTCAGCATTAAATGCCTTAATGATACGAAGTCCACCAAGAGTCTCTTCCACAACGGTTAAAATCATTCCCATTTTATCCTGACCTTCGCGTGAAACTTTTTTCAGCGATTTACCTACACGGCCAATAATGAAACCGGCAATTGGCAACACCAAAAATATGAAAAGGGTCATGCTTGGACTCATGATCAGCATGGATGCAAGCAAAACAAAAATGATGATCGGATTTTTCAGGAACATGTCGAGCGACGACATGATTGAATTTTCAACCTCGGTCACGTCGCCGGTAATGCGGGAAATGATGTCGCCTTTCCGTTCTTCAGAAAAGAAAGGAAGCGCCAGTCTGATCATTTTATGATAGATCTGTTCGCGGATATCTTTTACCACTCCGTTGCGGATGTAAATGGCTTCAAAAGCGCCGAGGTAGTAAAACCCAACCTTCAGGAGGGTGGCTAAAATGACAAACAGACCAACGAATAAAAGGGTTAGTCCATAGCCATGTGTATCTTTAAAAATAGTGATGTAATAATAAAAATTGTGTTTTAATACGTCCAGGTTCATTTCCCAGGGCAGCAGATCGGTAACATCCTTTGAAAGTTTAAACAGGATTTCCAGAATTGGAATCATTATGGTTACTGAAAAAACAGTAAACATGGCCGAAAGCAAATTGAACAGAAAATTCAGTAGTAAATGCTTTTTATATGGCGGAATAAACCGGCGTAAAATCTTGAAAAAATCCTTCATGTAATAGTAAAATGATCAGTATAAATAACTGAATCTATAACTTTGAATGACAGTTAATTATTGTGGCTAAAATATTCCGGTATAATTTTGCGGAGTAATTTTCTTCAACTCTGCTTTCAGGTTATCGTTAATGTCCAGCGAATCGATAAATTCGTGAATGACTTCCTGATCAATCCTGCGGTTGACGCGCGTCAGGTTGCGAAGGGCTTCGTATGGATTTGGATATCCTTCGCGTCGCAGAATGGTTTGAATGGCTTCGGCAACAACCGGCCAGTTTTTCTCCAGATCGGCATTGATGGCTTCGGTATTGATCAGCAATTTATTTAAACCACGCATGGTCGAATTAATCGAAATCAAACTGTGGGCAAACGGAACTCCGATGTTGCGCAAAACCGTTGAATCGGTCAAATCCCGCTGCAGGCGCGAAATTGGAAGTTTGGCCGATAAATGTTCGAATATTGCATTGGCCAATCCAATATTTCCTTCCGAATTTTCAAAATCAATCGGATTAACCTTGTGCGGCATGGCCGAAGAACCAACTTCGCCGGCTTTAATTTTTTGTTTGAAATATTCCATCGAAACGTAGGTCCACATGTCACGGTTCAGATCCATGATCACATTGTTGATGCGTTTCAGGGCATCAAAAATAGCTGCATGGTTGTCGTAATTGGCGATTTGTGTAGTGTATTGCGAACGTTCCAGACCCAGGTATTTTTTCAGGAAATGGTTCCCGAAAGCTTTCCAGCTAATTTCAGGATAAGCAATGTGATGCGCATTGAAATTACCGGTTGCACCGCCAAACTTGGCATCACAGGAAATTACTTTCAATTGTTCAAGCTGACCTTTAATGCGTTCTGAAAATACCCGGATTTCCTTGCCCAGGTTGGTTGGTGATGCTGGTTGTCCGTGAGTTTTCGCCAGCATTGGAATGTCTTTCCATTCGGTAGCCAGTTCGTCCAGCTTGTCGACCAAATCGTTAATCGCCGGGAAATATTCATTATCCAGCGCATCATGAATGGATTTTGGAACGGCTGTATTGTTAATGTCCTGTGAAGTTAGTCCGAAGTGGATGAACTCCTTGTATTCCTGAATATTCAGTTTGTCGAATTCTTCTTTCAGGAAATACTCCACCGCTTTTACGTCATGATTGGTAACTTTTTCGATGTCTTTAATGCGCTGTGCATCGTCGACAGAGAAATTGGAAACGAGCTGACGTAATTCGCCAAACAGGTTTTTATCGAATCCTGAAAGTTGTGGCAAAGGCAATTCGCATAAGGCGATAAAATACTCCACTTCAACCAAAACCCGGTATTTAATCAGGGCATATTCTGAAAAATAGAGTTGCAGATTCTCAACTTTCGAACGGTAACGGCCATCAATTGGCGATATAGCTGTGAGTAAATTTAATTCCATGATTGATTTTTATTTTCGAGCCGTAAAGGTAGAAAAAAATTGAAAGGGTTTCGAGAAGGAACAGTTGCCGTGTTTTTGAATTGTCATTAATTAAGCCTGAAGTAATATACTGCAGTAAAATCCTTCTGAATTCGTTGGATTCAGCATAAATAATAAATCATATAAAATCTCTAACTTTGAGATAATTCTAAAAACGAAATTATGCGCATTTCAATATTTTCTCTATCACTTATTGTTTTCCTGTTTTTTAGTTGCACCAATTCAAATAGCCAAATGATCGATCAAACAACTGTAAAAGTGCTCGACCTAAACCGTTATTTGGGTACCTGGTACGAAATTGCCCGTTTTCCGCATTCGTTTGAGAAAAATATGGTTGGTGTAACGGCTACTTATTCAATGAGAAAAGACGGAAAGATCGAAGTGCTTAATCAGGGTTATAAAAATTCGCTTGATGGTGAACCCTCAAAGGCAGTTGGAAAGGCTAAAATTCCAAATCCAATGGAACCGGGTAAGTTGAAAGTTTCGTTTTTCTGGATATTTTATGCCGATTATTTTGTGCTTGAACTGGATGAAGATTACCAGTATGCCATGATTGGCAGTTCGTCGGACAAATATTTCTGGATTCTAAGCCGGACGGCAAAAATGGATGAGTCAACCTATGAAATGCTTTTGGAAAAAGCCCGGAAGCGTGGATACAATCTGGAGAAACTGGAGAAAGTCCCACAAAAATCAAATTAAAAGTTCAGTCATATATAAACATTAGATATTATGAAACCAGGATCAATAATCACCTTTGTCTTTTATTTTTTATTCAGCTCAGCTGCACTAATTGCACAGGATACAATTCCTGAAAAAAAGGATTCGGTTAAAAAAGAATTTGTACAAAAACAGAAACTGGTTTATAAGTTCAACATCAAGCAAAATATTGCTCCAGCAGTGTGGCGCCAGACCAAACAGGCTTTTGCTGCGGCAGACAGTCTGAAAGCTGATTTATTTCTGATACACATGAATACTTACGGAGGAACAGTTGTTGATGCCGATTCGATCAGGACAAGAATTCTGCACAGCAAAATTCCCGTGGTGGTTTTTATCGACAATAATGCCGCCTCGGCCGGTGCTTTGATCTCGATTGCCTGCGACCGCATTTACATGCGAAGCGGCGGATCAATTGGCGCAGCGACTGTCGTAAATCAAACCGGCGAAAAAATGCCGGATAAATACCAGTCGTATATGCGTTCAACCATGCGGGCAACTGCTGAAGCGCATGGAAAGGATACGATTATAACCGGTCAGGATACCACTTACAAATGGAAGCGTGATCCGTTGATTGCAGAAGCCATGGTCGATGAGCGTGTTTACATTCCGGGAGTGATCGATACAGGTAAAATACTAACATTTACTCCACTCGAAGCCATGAATAACGGTTTCTGCGAAGGCATTTGTGAAAACGTGGATGAAGTTTTAAAATTGAATGAAGCTGAAAACGCTAAGATTGTCGAATACAAACCGACTGCACTGGAGAAGTTTATCGGATTTATGGTCAATCCAATTGTTTCCGGAATTCTCATCATGGCTATTTTAGGTGGCATCTATTTCGAAATGCAATCGCCCGGAATCGGATTTCCGTTTATTGTTGCCATTACAGCGGCAATCCTGTATTTCTCGCCACTGTATCTGGAAGGTCTTGCGGCTAACTGGGAAATTCTGATGTTTATTGTTGGACTCATTTTAATTGCACTCGAAATATTTGTCGTCCCGGGATTCGGAGTTACCGGAATTTCAGGAATAACACTTGCTTTTACCGGTTTGGTGCTCAGCTTGATCAAAAATGTTGATTTTACTTTTGAGCATGTAGATATGAATGATTTACTTATTGCGGTCGCGACTGTATTTACCGGATCGATTTCCGGGATTGGGCTGGCAATTTATCTGAGCCAGAAGTTGTTTACCGCAAAAACCGGCCAGTTTTCGCATCTTTCACTTCACCGGGTGATGAATCTTGAAGAAGGATATGTGGGGGTCGATCCTGAATTAATTCAACTCAAAGGAAAGACGGGCATAGCTGTTACGACGCTTCGCCCTTCAGGAAAAATTAGCATTGAAGGTAAAAATTACGATGCCATGGCCGAAGCCGGTATGATTGACAAAGGGGCATCGATTGTGGTCGTAAAAGTTGAAGCGGCCCAACTATACGTCGAAGAACAATAGCCGGATCTGAATTTCAAAACTTCCGATCTTTTATCTATATTTGCCGCGCATAGGTTCCTCTAGTGAGGATTAAAAGGGAAACAGGTGAACCATTTAAAACTGGTGATTCCTGTACAGTTCCCGCTGCTGTAATTCCTGTTAACTTTTTACCAATGAACCACTGTTCTGATTCCGGAGTATCCGGGAGGGGCGGGAAGGGGGTAAAAAGGGGATGAGTCAGAAGACCTGCCTGTACAATCCGGATTTTGAAGCTTTCGGCGAAAAAGCGAAAAACCATGTACCCTTTTCAAATTTCAATCCTGAAAAGCTGCAAAATCCGACACATTATTTAAGATTTTACAGCATGTATCCAGTACAGTTTATCCGTAAGTTTTTGATTGTTACCAGTCTGGCAATGGTTGCCCATTTTGCACAGGCACAGTTTATTACACAGCTAGTCGATTATTCTCCGGCCCCAGGGCAATACACCAATGCCGATTTTGTTGGTACTCCTTCTGCAGCGGCATCCGTTGTTGGCAAGGCCAACGGTCTGGTTAGTCTGGGTGATTTTGGAGGTTCGGTTACCGTATATTTTTCTTCCGGTATACAAAATGATCCTGCCAATCCGTATGGCGTCGATTTTACCGTGTTTGGAAACGCGACACAAACCTGGTCGGAACCCGGGATTATTCAGGTGATGAAAGATGAGAATAAAAATGGTCTGCCCGACGATACCTGGTACGAGATCGCCGGAAGTGATTATTTCTGGAACACGACAACAAAAAACTACGAAATAACCTATCAGAATAATGGACTTTCGAAATCCGGTAATATATTTTGGACTGATAATCAGGGTCAAACCGGTTTTATTCCTGAAAGTTCATTTCATCAGCAACCGTATTACCCCAGGGCAGATTTATTTCCGCATCTTCCTGCCGATCAACTGACTTTATCCGGAACACGGCTGGCCGGTCAGATTGATTTATCCAATCCGGGCGTGGTGCAATCCTACCGCAGAGCGTTTGGTTACGCCGATAATACACCTGTTTTGTCGATCTCGGAAAAAAAACCGGATAATCCCTATACCACCGCGGTTGAAGGCAGTGGCGGTGATGCAGTTGATATTAGTTGGGCAGTCGATCAGGCTGGCAATCATGTGACTCTGGATGAGATTCATTTTATTCGGATATCTACCGGAATGAATGCCCTTGCAGGCTGGTTGGGTGAAATTTCAACTGAAATTGCCGGAATCAGAGACGTAGAGACGGCCAGCATCGATGGAATCCGAACTTTACTGGTTATTCAGGATTTGCCGCGAAAAATTTTCATGGGTCAGGCTTTGCAGGTTCGGGCACAGGTTTTTGAAAGTGGGATTTTACAGGAAAATACAACGCTTAACTGGAGCATTAATAATCCTGAATTAGCCACACTTGAATCCGGTATGCTGAAGGTGTTAAAACCCGGAACTTTTACCCTGAAAGCAGTTGTGGCAAACAATCCTTTAATTTATTCAGAAAAAGAATTTGAAGTTTTCTCTGCCGGAAAAGCAGAAATTACCCTGGTTCAGAAAACCCTGAAAGTAACCGACAAGCTTGAGCTGACAGGGAAATTAACCGATCAAAGCGGTGCGGTTCTTGCCGGAATCTCGCCTGTCTGGCGAATTGGAGACAAAACCATAGCCGAAATTGTAAGTGTCGATGGCAAATCGTATTTACTTGGTAAAAGCTCCGGAAAAAGCTGGTTGTACCTCGAAGCTGCCGAAGTCAATTCGATCCGGGATTCAGTTCTGATTGAAGTATTTCCGGAATCGGCACGAAAAAAAGTGTTTGTCGCCGTTAAAACCGAAGAAAATACGATCATTCCACGCCATTCCGTTTGGGTCGATCAGCTTGATCTGACAGCAAAAGTAGACCGGCATCAAAAGAATTACGGATTGGAGGATATCCCGTTTGTTTCGCTGGCGCATGCCGTTGCAGCGGTTTTGAATGATTCAGAATTGAAGGACGCCTGGGCATTTCGTGATGATGCAGAAGGTGGTTCAAAACTTTATTTGTGGAAAGTTCCTGAAATTCAGGATGGTTCTGTGCTGAATGTATTTGGTTACGGCGGATCTCGCAGTTCTGAATCGTACCGGCGAACCTGGGTGGTGATGCTCAATCAGGAACCCTATGTTTCAGGATTCGATCGGATTAAGGTAAATAATGGCGACGAAATATTGATTTACCACATTGCTGACAATAGTTTGCCCTGGGAAGTTACTCACCTGATTTCGGGATCTGATTCGGTGAAAATAAATCAGGTAGCTGAAATACAGATAAAAAAATACACCTGCAGCATGGACGACAGCCGGATTGTTGCAGTAAACTCATCGGATGTTCTTGTAAATAATTTAGTTCAGGTTGAAATCGGAGGTGAGTCAAGTTTCTTAAATAATTTAATCACTGATGAATTCGGTAAAGCTGTTTTTACAGCCAGAGTTGCAGCAGATTATATCATTTCCTCTGGAATCGATGCTTCTGTTTTGGTTGCAGAATCAGTCACAGGAATAAAAAGCGTACAAGAGAATCAGTTGTTTTGTTCGGTTTTCCCGAATCCGTTTACCGAAACCATACAGTTAATATGTGTCGGTTCAATGGAGTCTGTTCAGATTTTTGATGTGTTTGGCAAATCTGTATTTTATTTAAATAATCCATTGAATAAAATTGAACTAACCAATTTACTATCTGGTATTTATGTGATTATGATACAGTCCGGAAAACAAGTTTTTTTGCAAAAAATAATAAAAAAATAGCCGGTGAGATTACAGCAAAATCTTCAGGACCGAATGTGGAAAAAGGCGTTTTTAGGCGGACTAATTCTCGTGCTAATTTCCGGAGAAACGAAAGCACAGAAACTTTCCGACACTATTTCCATTCAGGAAGTACAGGTTTATGGAAAACGAAAAATTGAAGAAGCCGCAATGTTGGTGACTCACATCGATACCTTGGCGCTTCAGATGATGAAAACGCAGACGGTATCTGAATTGCTGACTTCCTATTCACCTGTTTTTATTAAATCCTACGGACGGGGTTCAACGGCAACGGCATCGTTTCGGGGGACAGCCCCCTCGCATACCCAGGTTTACTGGAACGGAATTAAATTAAATTCGCCGATGCGCGGAGATGTTGATTTTTCGCTCTTTCCGGTATATTTTATCGATGATATCAGCCTGCAGCATGGAGGAAGCTCGTTGCAATCCGGCTCGGGAGCGCTGGGTGGCAGTGTTTTAATCAACAACAAAGCCGACTGGTCGGACCGGCTGAGCGTAAGGTATGTACAGACGCTTGAAAGTTTTGGCACATACAAGGAATATCTGAATCTGGGTTTTGGAAACGGACGACTACAGTTTAAAACCCGTTTGTTTTCCGATCGTAGTAAAAACGAGTTTCCTTATTTTAATTATGGTGTATTGCCAATGCATGAATCAGTTCAGCAAAATGCCGGATATTCGAAACTTGGACTCCTGCAGGAAGCCTATTTCAGGATAAAAAAGCAAAGTTTTTCGGCAAAAATATGGGCTTACCAAAGCGAACGTGATTTGCCGCAACTGATGTCGTTTGAAGGCGATGTGCGCAAAGAAACACAGGATGACCGGAATTTTCGTGCTGTGATTTCATGGAAATACGTTTCGGAAAAAAGCAGACTGGAATGGGTTTCAGGATTGAATCACAATGAGTTAAATTATTTTCGGTCAAGCACCGAATCCGGTTTTGTGAATTTTGACAGCCGGAGCCTGGAAAATAGTTATACCAATCAGATCACTTTCGATTGGAAGCCACAGGAGCTGTTGAGCCTGAACTGGGCGCTGAATTCAAGTTACGATGTTGTATCGGTTTTCGACCGGGCACAGCAATTGGGATACGATCAGGATCAGCTTTCTTTTTCACTCCTGAATTCAGTGCATTTTCAACCTGTACCTAAAGTGTTGCTTTCATTTTTATTCCGGAGTGATTTGTATGACAGCCGGTTAATCGGATTCATTCCCTCCCTGGGAATGGAATTTTTTGCCAACGCCAAAGAAAAAAGTTCATTAAAACTGAATCTGGCCAGAAATTACCACCAGCCGGGATTAAACGATTTATACTGGCTTCCGGGTGGTAATCCGAACCTGAAACCAGAGGATGGCTATACCGGAGATGTATCTTTTGCCTATTCCGGACACGATGAAAAGTCATCGCTTTCGATGCAGATTACCGGTTTTGCCTCGGTCACCGACAATTGGATTGTTTGGCAACCTTCGGCCAATGGCGCATATTACTGGGAAGCCAACAATCTCCGAAAGGTGTTTGCCCGTGGTGCCGAAATCCAGGTTTCCGCGCATCGGAAGCTCACGAATAGCCTCACTTTCGATTTGAAAGGAAATTATTCGCACTCGGCAACTTCAAATGTCGATGCAGTTCCTTCGGTGGACGAATCGAGAGGTAAACAATTGATTTACATTCCGAAAGATAAGGCAAACCTGTTTGCAAAAGCCGATATTTCAGCCTTTTACCTAAAAATTAACGCTCCTTTTACCGGAAAGCGGTATACCTCGAGCAACAATGTGGAATCGGACTATGAAAAAGTGTTGAATCCGTATTGGCTCGTAAATTTGACCCTTGGACGACGGTTGATTTTTAAGACCATTCAGGCCGATGTTTCGTTAAATATTGAAAATATCCTGAATACAGATTATATGGCGATCTTGTGGCGACCCATGCCGGGCAGATATTATTCGTTCACCGTTCAATTCAATTACAGAAAATGAAACGATACCTGATTCTCGCGATAGCCGGGCTGGTTCTTACTTTTTGCAAGGAAAGTCCGGTTGAAACCCTGTTTTTCGATTTCTCCGGGAACAAGGGGGTTTACATTGTCAGCGAAGGAAATTTCATGTATGGAAATTCGTCCCTGTCATTTTACAATCCGGATACAAAACGGGTCTATAATCAGATTTTTCAGGCCCGAAACGGCGCGCCGCTCGGTGATGTGGCTCAATCGATCAGCATTCACAATAATCTGGCGTATATAGTCGTGAATAATTCCGGAAAAATTTATGTGGTCGACAGCGGAACCGCTGAATTTAAAGGAAGTGTTTCCGGTTTAAGTTCGCCCAGGTTCGTTCATTTCATTAGTTCTGAAAAAGCGTATGTAACCGATCTTTATGCCCGTAAAATTTCGATTTTTAATCCTGAAACGTTTCAGGTAACCGGAGCTATTCCGGTGGGCAACTCGAAGTCTGAATTTTACCAGCATTCCACCGAGCAAATGATTCAGTATAAAAATCTGGTATTTACCAACTGCTGGTCGTATGACAATAAATTGCTGATAATTGATTCAAATACTGATCAATTGGTTGACTCACTTGAAGTATTCAAGCAGCCAAACAGCATGGTGATGGATAAGAATAATAAAATATGGGTCTTGTGTGACGGTGGTTTTGAGGGCAGTCCGTTTGGTTACGAACAGGCCGGTTTGATGAAGATTGACGCAGAAACCCGCGAGATTGAACGGTCGTTTCGTTTTGAGAAAGGCGCTTACCCGGTTAATCTTTGTCTTAATCCGACAAAAGATACGCTGTTGTTTCTAAATATGCACGTCTGGAAAATGGCAATAACCGACAAAAATCTACCGGAACGGGCTTTCATTACTTCTGAAAACACCAGTCTTTATGGTGGTTTCTACAGTCTGGGAATAAACCCCGAAAATTCGGAAATCTATGTTGGCGATGCGATTGACCATCGCCAGAACGGAATTGTACACCGGTATTCCCCTTCAGGAAAACTAATTGATGAATTTAAGGTGGGGATTACGCCCGGCGATTTTGCCTTTAAAACCAATTAAAACAGGTGAATTCCGATCAGCTAAAAGATCGGAACTTCTCGGTTAAAGGTTTCGTCGAGAGAGATAAATGTTTCGGTACTGGCCACTCCGCTGATTTTCTGGATTTTATCGCTCAAAATATCACGAAGGTGCTCATTGTCTTTTGCGTAAACCTTTACAAAAATCGCGTACTGACCAGTCGTGTAATGACATTCAACCACTTCAGGAATTAATTTGAGTTTCTCGGTAACCGTGGAATACAGGCTTCCTTTTTCGAGAAAAATACCAATGTATGTGCAGGTTTTAAAATCAATTTTTTTAGGATCAATGTGGTAGCCCGAGCCTACAATTACATCCAGATCAATCATTCTGTTCACACGCTGGTGAACCGCAGCTCTGGAAACGCCAACTTCTGCAGCCACGTCTTTAAAAGGAGTCCTTGCATTTTTTGAAATAATATCCAGAATACGTAAGTCTGTATCGTCGAGTTGATTTCTTAGTGTCATGGTTGTTTTTTCTATGAATAAAAATAGATTGATTCAAAACTAGCTAAAAAACGATGATTTTGGTAAAATATTGAACTAATTTATTCAATTTGCCCGAATTCTTTCACATTCAGAGTCCAAAATAGGATGAATTTTTGCTTCAATAAACCGGAAAATGAAAAAGGGCATCAAATTATTTTGATACCCCTTCTGCACTATATTTGAAGTAGATTATTTAATTGGTACCTGACGTTTAAATTCCATTTCAAGCGAAATAAACGTTTCTGTGCGCGCAATTCCTTCTATTTCCTGAAGATCTTCATCGATCAGTTTTTTCAGGTGTTTGTTGGTTTTGGTCTGAACTTTAATGAAAATTGCATACGAACCGGTTGTGTAATGACATTCAACGATTTCCGGAATTTTAATCAGTTCATCAACCACCTGACGGTGATATTTTGCTTTTTCGAGGTAAATTCCCATGTAAGCACAGGTGAAGTAGCCTAATTTCTGCGGGTTTACGATAAATTCACTTCCCGAAACAACACCCAGATTCAGCAAACGCTGAACCCGCTGATGGATGGCAGCCCCGGAAACACCACATTCGCGGGCAACTTCCAGAAATGGAATTCTGGCATTCTTGGTGATGAGTTTTAGGATTTTTTCGTCCAGTTCATCGATATTTGGAAGCGGTTCAATTTGCAGATTGTTCATGTCTGTATTTATAACTGTAGATTGTAAATTTGAAACGTAAAAGTATAAAAAATTGATAAATTTTAAATATTCACACAAAAAAACATCGCGATTGTAATGATCTGAAAGCAAATGTATTAAAATTCCCATCCACAGGACTTTCCCTGAATATGTTTAAAACACATGCAATTTTGAGTTCGTGCGGAAATATTTTTTTTAAACGCTGATGGATTTTATACTTCTATTTTGAAAGTCTTTCCGAAAGATCCTGAATGTCGTGTCCAGTTGGTGACTGAAAAATCCGAAGGTCAAATTCAGGAATGACGGCCAGAATGTGATCGAAGATATCAGCCTGAATGGATTCGTATTCTGCCCAGTTTTTATTTTTGCTGAAGACATAAATCTCAATGGGCAAACCGGTTTCGGATGGCTGTAATTGCCTGACCAGAAAAGTCATATCCAGATTGATGTTTGGATTGTTTTTCAGATAAATTTCCAGGTATTTCCTGAATATTCCAAGATTGGTGAGCCGTCGTCCGTTGGGGTACATTTCGTCGTCGATGCCAAGTTTTCGGTTGAACTCCCTGATTTCCTCGTGCTTATCTTTTACGTAGTCGGTAATGAGCATAAAACGCTGAAATTTATCGAGCATCGGCCCGTCACAGAACCGGACGCTTTTCATATCCAGGTTGATCGACCGTTTGATTCTCCGGCCTTCCGATTCTTCCATTCCGGCCCAGTTCTGAAAAGATTCAGAAACAAGGGAGTAAGTCGGAATGGTGATGATTGTTTTATCGAAATTCTGAACCTTTACGGTATTGAGTGAGATGTCGATGACCGTTCCGTTGGCCCCGTGTTTGGGCATTTCGATCCAGTCGCCGGGTTTCAGCATTTTGTTGGCCGAAAGCTGGATACTGGCTACAAACCCGAGAATTGTATCTTTAAAAACCAGTAAAAGAACAGCAGCAATGGCGCCCAGTCCGGTGAGCAGAACAAGTGGCGATTTGTTGAAAAGGACCGCGATGATAAAGATTACAGCAATAAAATACACGAAAATCATCACCAGCTGAATGTATCCTTTTATCGAACGGTTGGCTGCATAAGGGGTGGTCAGGTAAATGTCGTTAGAAGCTTTTAAAATCCGTGAAACAGTCCGGACAAAAATGACCACGAAATAAATTGAAGTGAAATTGGCAATGATTTTAGTGACTTCAGGAATTTCGGAAAAATTAGCCGAATAATAGAAAACCATCGCCGAAGTGATGTGCGACAACGATTGAAAAACCTTGTGTTTCATCAGGTAGTCGTCCCAGTCGGTTTTGGTATTTTCAACCAAACGGTGAATCACCAGAATGACAATCTTTTTTGTGATCCAGTGAACGATAACAGCAATAAAAACAAGTGCAAGAAAAGTAATCAGCACAGCAGAAAGTTTGGCATACATTTCCAGAAAATTTAATCTCAGGAATGTTTCAAACAGATGTGAATAAAGCGATTTCATGAATGTGTAGTAAAATTCGAATGATCAGTTATTTTGACTGCAAAAGTACAAAAACAAGCTGTTAACTCCATAGTCCGGCGGGATTTAAGGGCAGTATTAGCAATTAGACAAGATTAGCAAGTAATTTTTAATCCTGATTCCGGTAAACGGTACGATGAATCTGATCTGTTATTTCGCAGGAATTAATTTCCTGAATTTTTTCCGGATAACTCATTAACAGCATTTTAACGGCATTTTTACCGTCAGAGTAGGGTGGTTGATGGTATTCGAAGAAATTTATCCTGAAATTTAATTTTTCGTAAAACCGGATGCGACGCCGGGAATTCTCAGAAAGAGGTTCTTCAGTTTCGAGAATAAACGGAGCTTGTTCTTTTTGAAGCAGTGGAATGAGAACCTTCGAACCCAGACCTTTGTCCCGTTCAGATTCCTGAATGGCAAAATGTTCGATAAAATTGAATCCGGTTAATTTCCAAATCGAAATAAAACCTGCAAATTCATTCTGAAAATAGACCTGAAAAATGGTGAATAACGGATTATTCAGCAATTCGATCAGCTGTTGCCAGTCGCGACGTTCGTCCGGCGGAAAAGCTTCGGTGTAAAGTTGCCTGAAACCGGGATTCAATTCTTCCGGAGTAATAACCGGGGAAAGCTGTATCTTCATGGTTATTCGTCGATTCGCTGACGATTCTGTTTAATTCCTGATTTGATTTTTTTCGTACTCAGTCGTTTTTCAACCGAACTTTTTGTCGGACGCGTGCTCTTTCTTCTTTTTGCCGGGGTGAGCGCTTTGGAAATTAGCAGATTAAGCTTCCGGATGGCATCTTCCTTATTTACAAGCTGCGACCGGTCTTTCTGAGATAGCACACTTAAAATTCCTTCGGAACTGATTTTGGTCGATAGCTTAGTTTGCAGAATGGCTTTCTGATCATCAGATAAAAGAGCCGAATTCGGGATATCCAAACGTACTTCAACTTTCGAATTGACTTTGTTTACGTTTTGTCCACCAGGGCCACTGCTCCGCGAAGTCAAAAACTGCAATTCAGGAGTGATATCAGGAATATATATGATCTGTTCAGGCATGAAAATTTCTTTCTCGGACTGCAAAATTACTTTTACTTTTTGTTTTCGGATTGGTTTGTTCGAAAAATAATAGGCCACTTTTTCGATTGCCTTACGAATGCTTACATTTATTGGATTGTAATCTTCAGCCATCAGGCTGTCGATGAAGTAGATCTGTGAATACACATCAGAAATTACCGGAATGGGCAGGCCCGAATTCAGGCGCTCGTTGGTTCTTTTGTATTGTTCCGGATAAGCCGTTTTAATTTTCGAACAGGTGTAAACGACTAAGTGGCCGGATTTGTCGCGGATAGCGGAAGAACCAAAAAGACGGCAGATTAATCCGCGGTACTGGTAATTGGAACAACCCGAAGTTTGGCCCGGAACCTGTGTTTTGGCCAGATTGATGCAGTGTTCCGGATTTGTTTCCAACAGATCAAGCGCTGCTTCGTGCAGGTTATTTTGAACCAGATAATAGGCAAATGGAAGAAATTCAAGCACATTGGCTTCCAGATCCTTTTTTCGGCAACACAAATCGCAATTGGTCAGACAGTTAAGTCCTGACTGTTTTCCGAATTTTGAAGTTTCCTTCTCCAAATGTTTGAAAACGCGCTCCACCTTTCTGATCTTTTCCAGCATCTTGATTTTTGTGTAAAAAGTGAACCAAAAATAATTGAAAAGTCAACACAAGATTCAGGTATACGAAAAGATAATTTACAGGTTTATTTTGCTGAAATACTGAATGTTAATTCAGGAAAATAAAGGAAATGATGATGTGGAAAATGATTTTACCGGATTGTTTATGCGGAATATGATCCGGCGACAGCGTTTGTGTGATTTACAGATTTTACGGTTCCCACGGAGAGCGCCGGTTGGAGATGCTTACACGGGTTTCGACTTTAAAATTATCCGAGAATTTATACTGCATAAACATGGAAGCTCCTTTCACACTCATATCCTGAATGGAAGGGTTGATTTTGGGCGTTTCGAAAACAGATTGGGCGCCAAAACTGTTGCCGCCAAACGACAGACGGTCGTTAATTTTGTAACTGGCCTGATTAAAAACCGCAGCATTGATGTAAGGCGAAAAAGCATATCCAAAATTTGAAAAACTTTCGGTTTTTAATCCTGTGCCAGCTGAGTATTTCTTCAGATCCAGCATTTTGTTGTAATCGGGCAGAAGTGGCTGATGAAATAAGGATTCATCCATCAGATTCAAATCATCCAAATTCAATGAATTGTCAAACATCACAGGCATTTCAAAACCAATTTCATTGTTTTCATGCCCGATCGGTGACTTTGGAATACTATCAAAAATAATTTCCTTTTGTGCATGCACAAATTGCAGGGCACAAAAGGAAATCAGGATCAGTATAAACCGTTTCATACGGTAATGTTTTAAAATATTTTCAAACCCAAACTTAATACAAATATACCATTGGTATCAAATTTAGGATCGAAATTTTTACTGTACGATTCCATTCTGGCATCAAGGGTCAGGAACATAAAATCGATACCGGCACCATATTGCCATCCAAACCGGCTATTTTTTAAATTTTCCTCAGTTAACTGGCTTTTTGCGCTTTTATCCGTCAAAAATGAAAATACAGGACCTGCCATAATTCTGACATTCAGAGATTCCTGATTAATTATTTTTAAACCAACCAAAGCCGGAACATCTACTGTGTTTAAGTTAAACTTCTCCTTGGTAGATAAATTAATTGCATCGATGTATTCCTTGGAGTTGAAATAAGCTTCGGGCTGAAGATAAACCGGACCAAAGTTAATACGGGCGAATGCTCCAAACTGGAATTTAGAAACTGTTTCCGGATTATAATCAGAAATATTGGCAGAAATTTTTGTTGCATTTATACCTACTTTCGGACCAAAATCAAAAATATCCTGGGCATGGCCTGTTAATGAAAACACGGCTAAAGCAATAATAATTGTAATTTTTTTCATGGCTGCTTTTTTATTAAAAGTTAAATCTTATAAACGGTAATTCGATCATTATTATTATTTCCTGTTGTTTAATTTTTAAGTGAAAATAAAATTAGTGAAATTGTAAATATCACTTTTCAAAGATCTGAACTTTTTGCTGGATAATCATTACACAATTTCCAAAATAACTTACAACATTCATGCTTTAAAATGTAAATGGCAATATTAACATTGTTTTGGGGCAGGTTATTTTAGGTGTTTTTTTTGCAACTGAAAGGAGAATTTTGAAATAGGAATAATTATCCTGCTTAATTATAGCTTCTGGTTTTCAGTCTTTGTTAATCTTCCGGAATCACTGAAATTACAGATTTAACTTACAAAGTTCCACGGATAATTAATTCAGTGGGAATTACCTCATTTACACGTTCTTTGGTCACTATAAAATTAGCGCAATCGCGGCCCATTCGTTTGAAATCAGTCGAAATAACGGTAATTCCTGAACCAACAATTTCTTTCATTGGCGCATCATTGTAGGAAATGATGCCGACATCAGTTCCAATTGAGTATGAATTTTTCTTGCAATCTTTCACAATCTTCACCAGATCAGAATCTTTAATCACCAGATAAGCTTGTCCGGGCTGAACTTCCCGATCGTTAATGTTCTCTAAAACAGTATGATTTAGTTGATGATCATCGCAAAATCGGTTGAACGCGTCGATTGTTTCTGTTGGATGCGGTGTGTTTTTTGGGAAAACCAAAATGAATTCCTGATATTTCTGAATCAGTTTCAATCCTGAATTCAGGCAAGTGTAAACTGCCTGGTTAAAATCCTGCGTGAGCGAAGAAACTTCATTTCTCGGATCAAATCCCATGTCGAGGATCAGAAGTTTCTTCGGATCAATTTTCCTGACCGTTTCTTCCAGGTTTTTGTTGTCGATGTTCATCACCACATACATGCTGTAGCGACCAAGGCTGTTCAGGATCAGCTGATCAAAAATTTCAGGATTGTAATGATGAAAAAGTAAGTCGACAGAATAACTATCCGGAAGATTTGCCCGCAACGACTGATAAAATTGTTCCTTGAATGCGCTGAAATCGTCGAGTAAAACAAATACCCGGTACGATTCGGAAGCCACAAAATATCCTTTGGTCGGGGTTGATGCAATGATGCTGCGCTGTTTCAGAATTGAATAAGCCTTAAAAATGGTATCGCGCGAAACACCGCTTTCCTTATTTAACTGGTTAACTGAAGGCAAAAAGTCACCTTCCATTAAAATACCCAGATTAATCGCTTCGCTTACAGCATGAATAAGCTGTTGAATCTTCGTCTGTGATGAACTTTCGTCGTATTTAAAACTGAATTTTTTCATTCTGATTTTTTGGAAAAAGCCTGAATT
>JBASYJ010000016.1:0-40472 GCA_049277435.1 Prolixibacteraceae bacterium | reverse complement strand
GATGAAATGTACCGGACTGCCCCAATGAATACAACTTATCTTTCGGTAGGTGGAGCAAAAGAAAGTATTAGGTACATGCTTTCAATGGAATACCTTGATCAGGAGGGAATCATGATACAAACTGGTCAGAAAAGGTACAGCTTCCGTTCGAACATTGACGTGGATGTTACCCAAAAAATTAAATTCGGGATGAATGTTTCAGGTAACAAAAATGATATTGTAGAAACACTTAACGATGCAAGTGCTTCTAATAGTGATAATGATCTGAACTATATTATCCGTCGGTTTGCCAATCCAATTGTACCTGTGAAATATTCAAATGGAGAATGGGGACAGGTTCATGGCCTGTATTACGAACCCGGCAGTACAGTTGGAGGAATAAAGAATCCGGTTGAATTTGCAAATCGTGGAGAGAATATTTCAGAAAGATACAGTTTTCAGGGTAAAATATTTGCTGAAATAGAACTGATAAACAATTTGAAATTCAGACCAAGTTTTGCCTATGTGTATAATTCTTCGATTCAGTCAAAATTTGTTCCGACCTATAAAACTTTCGATGCAAATGGGATTATGCTAACCGAAAGCATCCATAATTCCTTGCTAAATAACAATAACACAAACAAGAAATTCCTGATTGAAAATTTGCTGACGTATAATGTTACACTCGACAAACATCATATTAATGCTTTGTTGGGACAATCGTCGCAGTTGTACCGAGTGGATTTTATGGGAGCATCTGTTGAAGATTTTCCAAACAATGCCATTCATGAATTAAATGGTGGTATAAACAATAAAGATGTTGAGGGATATGCCCGTGAATTGGCTCTTGATTCCTACTTTGGACGTTTGGGATATAATTTCGGCGATAAATATATGGTTGAATTAAATTACCGGTATGATGGCACGTCTCGCTTCAGTCCTGAAATGAGGTGGGGTGGATTCCCTTCTCTCTCTGCCGGTTGGGTGGCAACAAACGAAGATTTTATGGCTAATCTGGGGCCGGTTTCTTTCCTGAAATTACGGGGAAGCTGGGGCCAATTGGGAAATCAGAGTTTAGCCAATAATGATTTTGGATATTATCCGTATGTACAAAATATTTCGACCAGCCAGAACTATTTGTGGGGAGGATATGTAGCTCCGGGAGTTGCTGTTACCAGCCTTGCTAATCCAAATCTGACCTGGGAAACAACAGCCATCCTCGATTTTGGCGTAGATTTCAATTTGTATAAAAACAAAATTCAGATTGTTGCCGATTGGTTTAATAAAACAAGTAAAGACATACTTGTACAGTTACCTATCCCTGGTACTATGGGAAATCTGGGCGCGCCTTATCAAAATGTTGGCGAAATGAAAAATACAGGTTGGGAACTGGATGTAAAATATCAGGACAAATTCGACCAGGTAGATGTTTTTGGAGGATTTAACCTGTCGCATGTAAAAAATGAGGTTACCAACTATGGTGGACTTGATTTTACCATTTCGAACAACGCCATTACCAAAGAAGGTGTGGCAATCGATTCGTATTATGCTTATATCGCTGAGGGTTACTATCAAACTGCGGAAGAACTTGCTGGTGCACCTACTCAGTTTGGGAAAGCACTTCGTCTTGGTGACGTAAAGTATAAGGATATCAGCGGGCCGGATGGGATTCCTGATGGAAAGATCACTGCTGATTATGATCGCACAATTATTGGAAATCAATTCCCGGATCTGCAGTATTCGTTTAATCTTGGAGCAAGTTATAAGGGATTTGATGTTTATGCCTTCTTCCAGGGAATCTCAGGAGTGAAAAGGTTTTACTGGTACAATACCGAAACTGCAGGAACATTTACCAGTGTAGCATTGGATTATTGGACAGAAGATAACCGGAATGCCGCAACTCCTCGCTGGGGAAACCTTGGAAATAATACCGTTTACTCCTCGTTTTGGCTGAAAGATGCATCCTACCTGCGCTTAAAAAACCTTGAAATAGGTTATACCATTCCGGAATCGATTACCAAGAACGTAAACGTATCCAAAGCTCGTATCTACTTTTCAGGAATTAACCTCTGGACCAAAACTGATGTAGTTGATTATGACCCGGAAAAACTGACAAACGATGACCGGAACCGTGACTATCCACAGTCAAAAGTCTATTCTGTCGGTGTAAACATTACTTTCTAATTTTAAAAACGAATCTGTTATGAAAAAAATATTTTCAATTCTTGTAATTACATTCATTCTGGCAGGATGTTCAGATGAATTCCTTAACCGAAGTTCTTTAACTTCATTAGCCGATGATACTTTCTGGACGACCGAATCTGATGCTTTGCTGGCACTTTCGGGTTGCTATTCAAAATTGCAGGATCCCTATTTGTTTGACTCTGATCCTTGGGCTGGTGGTGTGGTACGAATGGATTATATGAGCGATGATGGCTGGTGCCGATGGGGCTGGATGGCCGGAGGAGCCTTGTCACGGGGTGAACATTCAACAACCGATGGGATGGTCAGTAATTTATGGAAGCGATGTTATGAAACAATTGTACGGTGTAACCGGGTCATAGAAACAGTTCCAACGCTAAATCAGAGTATTATTGAGACTGCAAAGGCCAAACAAATTATTGCAGAAGCAAAATTTATCAGGGCATTAATGTACAATATGCTGACCATGACATTCAGAGATGTTCCGCTAATAACTAAATTGCAAAATGTTCAGGATGCAATGGTTCCTAAAAATACGAAGGCTGAGATTGTTAAGTTTATTCTTGACGACCTGAAAGCCAGTGTTGAGGACCTTCCTGCTCCAGGATCTGTTGATTGGGGCCGGGCAACGAAGGGTGCAGGATATGCTTTGATTGCACGTATCAGTTTATACAACATGAACTGGTCGGAAGCAGCCCTTTGGTCGAAAAAGGTAATTGATTTGGGGAAATATTCACTTTATCCTGATTTTGGTAAACTGTTTCAGTCTGCCAACGAAATTAACAATGAGGTGATTTTTCCGGTTCGCTTTTTACGTGGCCCAGATGAAGACGGTGCAAATTTTGCAGGGTACTGGGGCGTTGGTGTAATTAACTATCAGGAAGTTCTTCCTAACCTGGCTGAAGAATATTATTGCTCTGATGGAAAACCAATCACCGTTTCATCCTTGTATAATTCCAAAAAACCCTCAGCCGACCGTGATCCGCGTTTCGATGCATCAATTGTAAGCAAGGGTTCTCTATGGAGAGGTACCGCACTCGATACCTACACGAAAACCTGGACTGGCTTTGCACAGCGGAAATATACAGAAGAAGGCAACAGCGAAAACCATTTCGATGCCGATGAAGATTTTTACATTTTCCGGCTGGGAGAAGTATTGCTGATGAGAGCTGAAGCACTTGCAGAAAGTAACGGCGATAAAAACGAAATTTTTGCCCTGATCAATCAGCTTAGAAACAGAAACAGTGTTAAAATGCCTTTAGCCGATCAGGCAGAATTGGATACCTATTACGCTGGTAAAATAGTTGATCTGGTAAGACACGAACGTCGGGTAGAAACAGCTTTCGAAGGCCTTCGCTATTTCGATTTAATCAGATGGGGAAAACTCAAGGAAAGAGCCATCGATTTCTACATGTCGAGCGAAAAATCACGATTAAGCAAAATTTCCGACCGCAAATGGGTTGAACCCAACAGCAGCGTATGGCCAATTCCACAATCAGAATTGGACATCAATAAAATGCTGGGACAAAATGCAGAATGGAATTAGGCTCTAATTAATTTGTTGAGCAGTCTTTAAAGATGGATGGCAAATAACCTGCCATCCATCTTTTGCAAAACCAGAGTTTTTATTCTTTTAGCACAAAAGGATTAACTCATTCATTGCTATAAACCTAAACCTAAAATCAACCATGAAAAGCCTGATAATAATAGTTATAGCAATTTGCCTTGGCTCGTGTACGTTTCATTCAACCTATTATGTTGACTCTGACTCCGGAAACGATTCCAACTCTGGGAAATCTCCCGAAAAAGCCTGGGCGAGCCTTGAGAAAGTAAATTCGACGGAATTCAAACCGGGTGATCAGATTTTTTTTAAGGCAGACACAAAATATTTTGGACAATTGGAAGTCAATGGTAATGGGACGGAGACTGCACCGATTATCATCAATAGTTATGGAGATGGTGTAAAACCGGCAATTCATGGGAAGGGACAAAAGCGATACACCGTTCTTTTACACAATGTGGAATATTGGGAAGTAAATAATCTTGAAATCACCAATAAGGGAACCGACAGGGAAGCCGGAAGACGTGGAATAATAATTTCTGCTGAAGATTTCGGGGAATGTCACCACATAATTCTTGACAGTCTGGAAATACATGATGTAAATGGAAGCCTTGTCAAAAAAGATGGTGGAGGAAGTGCCATTTTATGGAAGAATGGGGGATACAGTATTAATACACGATTCGTTGGTCTGGTTATTGAAAATTGCCATCTGCACCATTGCGGGCGCAACGGAATTAATTCAAAGGGCTATACACAACGAAACAACTGGTTTCCAAGTATCGGCGTCATCATTAGAAACAATCTGTTGGAGCAAATACCTGGTGACGGCATAGTCCCAATTGGATGTGATGGAGCCATTGTTGAAAATAATATCATGCGTGATTGTCCCGATATTTTGTCTCACGAAGAAGCGGCTGCAGGAATCTGGCCCTGGAGCTCAGATCATACCATAATCCAGTACAACGAGGTTAGCGACCATCGTGCAAAATGGGATGGTCAAGGATTTGATTCTGACTATAATTGCAAAGGGACTATAATACAGTATAATTATAGTCACGACAATTATGGAGGCTTTTTATTAATCTGCAACAACGGTGAAACTTACGGAAGCATTGGTAATATAGGGACTGATAATACAATTATCCGTTTCAATGTGAGCATAAACGATGGTATTCGTCCTTATCCGACCAAGCGCGAGAGTTGGTTCTCTCCAGCCATTCACATTACCGGGCCAGTAGAGAATACCCGGATTTATAACAATGTATTTGTTATCCCTGAAAAAACTACTAAAGATGGAGATCAGACAATTGTTCAAATGGATAATTGGGGTGGTCCCTGGCCGGAAAATACCTTTTTCGCCAATAATATTTTTTACGTGGAAGAAAAGGCTGATTTTCATTTTGAAGGAGATGAAAATACGAAATTCGACAACAACTGTTTTTACGGCAAATTTGAAAATCTGCCTGACGACCCAGCGGCTATTTTCGAAGATCCTCAATTTGTAAATGTCGCTGCTCGTGGCGAAGGCTTTGAAGTTCTGAAGAATTTCATGCTAAAAAAATCTTCGCCACTAATAGGAAAAGGAACTCATATTGAGAACAATGGAGGGAACGATTTATTTGGAAATAAATTAGGTAAAAAAATAACTATAGGAGTAAGTCAGGAGTAATACAACTTATCGCAAATGGGTCCAAATTATACCTGACGACGACGAATTTAAGACCTAAACTGAACGATATGAAACCAACTAAATTTTTATTTTCAATCTTAATCCTATCTGGATTAACGTTCCATTCTTTCGCACAAAGTGAAGTTAAAATGACAGAAGGGACAATGACCTTGCCTACCTACAAAGTTGAACCCGCCGAAAAAGCACCTATATTTTTTACGGGCGAAAGTTTTCAGGGGGCAAGACGCGAGATTTATCCATATGCGCAAAATGATGTTATTTCCAACAAAAAGGAGGATCACACCTGGAAAGTCCTGACCCTTGAAAATGAATATATAAAACTGGGTATTACTCCTGAAATTGGTGGGAAATTGTATTATGCGACCGATAAGTCCAACAATTACAATTTTGTTTACAAGAACAATGAAGTAAAACCCTCCAATATAGGTATGTTGGGCGCATGGGTTTCAGGAGGAATTGAATGGTGTGTTCTACATCATCACCGGGCCTCAACCATGTTGCCTATGGATTACAGCACCGCTGAAAATGCCGATGGTAGTAAAACCATTTTTATAGGTGAAACAGAACCACGCCACCGGATGCGATGGACAGTCGGGGTAACCATCCGTCCGGGCAAATCCTATTTTGAGGCAGATTTGTCCATTTATAATCCAACGCCATACACGAATACTTTTCTGTATTGGGCCAATGTTGCTGCACATACCAACGATGATTACCAGGTCTTCTTCCCTCCAAGTGTACAGGCTGCCACCTTCCATTCGAAAACCGATTTTACGCACTGGCCCATCTCAACGGATGTTTACAGAGGCCAGGATTTCAACAAAGGAGTTGATATTAGCTGGTGGAAAAATGTCAAAGAGTCGGCTTCCTTCTTTGCATGGGATTTGAAAGAAGACTTTATGGGCGGATACGATCATGGCACAAACAGTGGTACGGTCCACATTGCTGACCACAACATTGTTAAAGGGGCCAAACTTTGGGAATGGGGTTCGGGTCCGCGTGGGCAGGCTACCGAAGGAAGATTAACTGAGACCAGCGGCCCGTATGTGGAAATAATGGTTGGAGCCTTTTCTGATAACCAGCCGGATTATACCTGGATCAGGCCTTTTGAAGTAAAAACATTTAAACAATACTGGTATCCGGTAAAAGATATTGAAGGCTTCAGAAATGCCAATCTTGACGGAGCTGTTAACCTTGAACAAAGGGACAACAACCAGGTTTTCCTTGGATACCATTCCACACAAAAGGTTGAAAAAGCACGCATCATCCTAAAAAACGGTGAGGTTGTCATCTTCCGGAAAGAATTGCAAATTTCTCCTGAAAAAGCGTTTACTGAATTAATAAAAGTTCCCGGCGCATATCGTTTCACAGATCTCTATACCGAAATGGTAGATGCAAAAACCAATAAAATACTGGTTTCCTATCAGCCTGTTGAACAGAAAAGCATTGAAAAACTCCCTGAAGTTGTTGACCGGCCCCCATCTCCGGAAGATGTTAAAACAGTTGAGGAACTTTATTTGATTGGAAGCAGAAACGAACAATTTTATAAGTCATCAAAGGAATATTATGAGGAAGCGCTGAAGCGCGATCCTTCGAATATCAGGGTGAACACTGCAATGGGAAATCAATGCCTTAAAAATGGGGATTACACTACTGCAAGAAGTTATTTTGCAAAGGCCATTAAACGGTTAACCCATGATTATACCAGGCCATCGACCTGTGAAGCACTCTACCAGCAAGGGTTGACGCTTAAGGCAATGGGACTTTTTGACGAGGCGATTGATACGTTGTATCGCGCAACCTGGGACTACGCATATTACTCCGCAGCCTATTTCGAACTGGCCCAGATTTCATGCATCCAGGGAGATTTTACAAAGGCGCTCCATCAAATCAGTGAGTCGCTTTTAACCAATATGAAAAATCACAGGGCAATTGCCTTTAAAGCATCCATTCAACGAAAAATGGGTGATTTTCAGGGGGCGACGGAAACCTTGAAAGATATACTTAAAAGCGATCCGCTTAATTTCAGGATAGGTAATGAAGTTTATCTGATTGCAAAGGGAATGGGGAATAGTCTGGAAGCTGACCATGCATTGAATTCATTAACTGACAAGATGCGGGATTTTGATCAAAACTATCTGGAGTTGGCTGTAGGTTATCTTGATGACGGGATACCGGATGAGGCCGAAGATATCCTGTTGCGCTTTAAAGGACAAAATCCAATCGTTTCATATTATTTGGGATATTTTCAGGATCAAAAAGGGAATAAGGAACATGCTAAAAACTACTTTAAAACTGCCCAGGGTCTTTCCGAAGAAAATTGCTTCCCCTTTCGTCTGGAAACAATTAACATTCTGAAGAAAGCCATTTCCTATAACAAAAGCGATGGAAAAGCATTCTATTATCTGGGTAATATTTTATACAACAAACAACCTGAAAAGGCTATTGAATACTGGGAAGAAGCAATAAAAAATGAACCCGGACTGGCCATGGCATACCGAAATTTAGGATGGGGATATTACCGTTATTCCAACGATTTTCAGAAAGCCATCCCCTATTACGAAAAAGCCATCGCGCTGGATCATAGCGATGCCATATTATTTACAGAACTGGATAATCTATATGAGTTGAATAATAGTCCGATAGCCCAAAGGTTGAAGATATTTGAAGGGAACGAAAAGGTTGTCAACAAACGCGATGACGCTTTTGTGCGACAGATAACTGTTCTTACGCTGGCCGGGAAACCAGAAAAATCGGTCGAATATTTAAATGACAAGGTATTCAGTTACCGGGAAGGAACTTCAAGGGTGCGCGAAGTAATTATTGATGCACAATTGTCGCTCGGGTTGAAATTTATGACAGCAAAAGATTATCAAAAGGCATTGGATCATTTTCTTTTGGCCAGGGTGCCTGATGAGGAAGCGGGTAGTGCCAGATCAGGAAATCGTGATATTCAGGTGAATTACTTTATTGGTCAGGCTTACGAGTCATTAAAGATGAACAAAAAAGCAAACGACTCTTATAAATTGGCTACACAGGCTGAAACTTCCAAAAGACCGGGGATCATGAGTTATTATCAGGGTCTTTGCTTTTTGAAGTTAAAAAATAAAGTCAAAGCCGATGAAATTTTTAATGCCCTGATTGAGAATGGGGATAACATTATCAATAAGAGGGGTGAAAATCAGGGCGATTTTTTTGCAATATTCGGAGAAAAGGAAGCAGAGAACACCAGAAATTCACAAGCTTATACTTTAAGAGGACTGGGAAATAAAGGACTGGGCAAAGCAATTCAGGCGAAAGAAGATCTGCAAAAGGCAGTTGATTTGTCGGTAAGTAATTTGTGGGCGGGCACAGAATTGAAGAACATGTTATACTGATTCTCAATTATCTGATACTTGAATAATATACTAATCCAAAAAATAATAAGTCATGAGTAATACTAAACCTTCAAAATTTCTAAAATCTATTCAACTCATTTTAAGTTTGTCCTTGATAATGGCACTTTATTCGCCGGCTTTTTCACAGGCACAAAAAGATTACTCTTCGTTTATGCCAGGTGGCGAGTGGCTGGATACCGAAGGTGTGCACATTGACTGCCATGGTGGAAATATCATCTATGTTGAATCTCTGAAAACGTTCTATTGGTATGGCGAACACCGGGGCGAACCACAGGGAGCGTCATGTTATTCGTCGATTGATCTGTACAACTGGAAAAAAGAAGGGGTTGTAGTTGAGAAAGGTGACATCCGGGTTTTTGAACGTCCCAAAGTAGTATTCGATGAAAAAGCGGGTAAATATGTCATGTGGTTTCATTACGATGGAATACTGGATGGCAGAAACTATGGGATTGCTGAATTTGGAGTTGCTGTGAGTGACAAACCAACAGGCCCGTTTGTAGTACAGAACCATTTCCGCCCAAACGGGCATGAATCGCGCGACATTGGTATGTACATCAGTCCCGAAACAAAAAAAGCATACATCGGATACGCGGCTGATCATGTAAACAAAACCATCCGTATGGTGGAATTGTCAGATGATTATCTAAGCGTAACTGATAACGATGTAGATATTGAAGCTCATTGCGAAGGGCCCGGAATCCTGAAAAAGGATGGTACCTTTTATCTGCTTACCAGCCAGTGCTCCGGATGGACTCCAAATCCTGGTACTTATTATACATCCACTGATATTATGGGACCATATACCAGCCAGGGCAGCCCTTTTATTGGTGACGTCGGCAATAATTCGTTCAATTCTCAGCCCTGCTACATTTTTAAAATTCCTGGCTACACGAATGCATACCTCTATATGGGCGATCGGTGGAACGGTGGTGGAAGCCCCAAATCGGAATATGTTTTTCTCCCCATTACCATAACTGCCGAAGGTAAAATGGAGATTCACTGGCACCGGGAATGGGATTTAAGCTTATTCACTCCTGCGAATAAAAAGCGCTAAATATTAGAATTTGTTTAGGTGAAACTTGTAAAAACTAATACGATGATAAAATCAAACTCAATGCTGATTTTGCTGATGACAATTTGTTCAACAAGTATTCAGGCAAAAAAACAAGCCCAAAAACAACCGAACCTGTTGATTATTTTCACCGATGAACAAAGGCGACAGGCCATGGAGTTTTGGCAGCAACCTGAATATCAAGGTGCAATCAACGGCGCCAGTGATCCTGTATTTACTCCTCACCTTAACAAGCTTGCATCTGAGGGCATTGTGTTTACTCAGGCCATGAGTACGCATCCGGTTTGTAGCCCCCAGAGAGCCATGCTGTTGAGTGGCAAATTTCCCTCTCAAAATGGGGTCTGGAAGAATTGCCATGAAAACTCTCCTACTGATCTGAAAGAAGAACTTGAATGTTATACCGATGTTCTTCACGATGAAGGCTATAATACGGCCTATTTCGGCAAATGCCACTGGATTAAACCGACGAAGGTCTTTGATGAGAATGCCAATTATGTTGGAACGACCAATTCACCGGGTGGGTATCTGCCCAACAAATATGACATTTATATTCCGCCGGGTCCTGACAGGCACAGCATCGAATATTGGTATCAAGTGATCAAAGACGATCATTTTTCCCAATATGTGTACTCGAATGATCCGGTTGTTGTAGACGGAAAAAGCGATGGCCAGATGTATCAATCAGATGAATTTTCCTCGAAGCATGAAGCCCATACGATTATCGAATACCTGAAAAACAGTCGTCAGCAACGTGACCCGAATAAGCCTTTCTGTATTACCTGGTCGCTCAATCCCCCGCATCCTCCCTACAATAAAATTGGGGATTGCGAAGTGGAATCGTACAACCTGTATAAAAATATGACGCACGAAGAGCTTTTCAACCGTCCCAATAGATCAGATGTCGCATCTGATTTGAATGCCAGGGTTTATTTTGCGAATATTACTTCAACAGACAAGTATATCGGTCAGGTTATTGAAACACTTGATGCCCTTGGATTGGGGAGCAATACGCTTGTTGTTTTTACCTCCGACCATGGCGAGATGCTTGGAAGCCACGGCAGGATGCAAAAAAACTCAGAATACGAGGAATCGTTTGGTGTACCTCTGATTATGCGGCACAAAGGAGTCCTGCAGCACAAAATTGATGATCTGCTCATCGGAACTACCGATCTTTATCCAACTTTTCTGGGTTTGATGGGATTACATGATTTAGTTCCCGGGGAGGTCGCCGGAACTGACTATTCCGAAATTATAAAGGGGCCAAAGTCAGGGATTGTTCATCGCCCAATTTCTACTCCTTTCCTGTCAATTGAAGGCAATAAAAAGAGTGTGCGAACAACCAAATATACCTTCACAGTTTACGGAAATGGTGAAATAACACTCTTCAATAATTTAAACGATCCTTATCAGCTGACTAACCTAAGCTTTAGTTCTTTGCCTGCTGAAGACCAAAAGATGTTAAGTCAGCAACTAGGCTACTGGCTGAAATTATCCCATGACCCCTGGGTTAATGGAAACATAAATTCTCAGTTAATTGACTATTCGAAAGAACCTTGAAATGAAAAACTTCAAAATTTTGATAACAACAGTCCTGATGTCTCTCCTTTGTTCAACTGTTTTCGAACAGAATTTAATTTTTCGCCATACGACCCTATCGGACGAGTAAAAAAATTAATCTAAAGAAATGAATAGAAGAAACCGTTTATATTTCATGATTATTACTGCATCACTGACATGGTTGTGTTTGTCAACACTAATTTCAGTGGCTCAAAAAAATGACCATCTTCAATTTTCTGAAAATTTTGAAGTTAATGGCGCTAATCGCTGGATTTCAGTTGGTAATGAAACTGTAATCACTGATAAAGTGTTTCACGAGGGAAAACAATCCCTTGAAATCAAATACGCCTCGACGGCACAGCATCCGCTAAAACTTAAATCTAATACAACTTATCGCATCTCAGCATGGGTGAAAACTTCCGGTGGTTCTGATTTAGTACAATTGAATATTAACGGTTTAGGTGAAAATAATGTCAGTACAGCAAGTGCGTTGACCGATTGGCTTTTGCTGGAAAAGGAATTTAACGCCGGTGAAGAACAAACTCTTGCTACGCTGGAGTTTTCGAATGCGGATAATCCGGGCAAAAACAGTGTTTGGGTTGATGATATTCAGATCGAGCGAATTTCAGATTTTAAGCCAGTTACTGTTTCCGGAATAAAACCACTCCCGGTTCGCACACCTAAAATGGATCAGGGAATCAGGCAACAGCCTAATGAAAAATTAGACTGGTTTCTTGATTCAAAATTCGGCATGTTCATCCATTGGGGGTTATACGCTGGTCCTGCAAAAGGGGAATGGTATATGAACAGGCAAGGGATGAGCCCCGAAGAATATCGAAAATTTGCATATCCCGAAAGTGGGGACGAATATTTTGCTGCGGATAAATACGACCCAAACGAATGGGCGCAGCTGGCAAAGGATGCAGGAATGAAATACATGAGCTTAACAACGATGCATCACGATGGATATGCCTTGTTTGAAAGCAATTACATGAACGCTTTTACCTCCAAACAGGCCCTCAACCGTGATTTGGTAAAAGAATATGTGGATGCCTGCCGGAGTCATGGATTAAAAGTTGGCATTTATAAAACTTTAATAAACTGGCGTTTCCCCGGATATTACGATGTGACCGGCACTGATTGTAACCCCAATGCATTTGGTTATACAACCGATCCTTCACACAAGGAAAATGCCCGTTTGATGAAAGAGGAACTTTATTGCCAGGTCAAAGAGTTAATGACCAAATATGGGAAAATCGACCAGATATTTTGGGATGGCGGATGGTTGGCCCAGCAGGGAAGTGATGCTGACGGCGCTTATTTTTGGGAATCGGGCAAATATCTGGATCCAAACAATCAATGGCCTGTGAATCCATATTTTCAGGATTTGGATGAAACAACCGGGAACCCTTTGGGTCTGATGGGAATTGTTCGAAAATATCAACCTGATATCCTTGTAAATCCACGTTGCGGATGGTATGGCGATTACAAATCGGAAGAAGGCGGTGGGGCAGTTACCGGTCCTGTCCGTTCCGAAGAAGTATATGAAAAGTGCATGTCCATTGCTGGAGCCTGGGGTTACAGTCCGGCTATGGAAGATCCTTCAAAAATCAAAACTGTGGATCAACTTAAAAGAATGCTTTCGGATTGTGTAATAAGGAATGTAACCCTGTTATTAAATGTCGGTCCCGACAGGCATGGGCAGATTCCCCAATCTGTTGCCAGCGTTTTGCGCTCCACAGGAAAATGGCTCGAACAGGTTGGAGATGCGGTTTATGGAACTCGGGGTGGTCCGTGGAACCCCAGGGATGGGCAGTACGGTTTTACTCAAAAAGGCAGCACGATTTATGTTTATTTACTGAGTGATTTCAAGGGTGATACATTTACTTTGCCGTCAGTAAATAAAGGGCAGAAAGTGGTTCGGGCCTACATGGTTGACAGTAAGAAAAACGTAAAAACTTCTCAAAACCGGAACCTTGAAATTACCCTTTCTGGTTTCGACCGAACAGATAAGGTAGTGACGATAATTGCCGTTGAGCTAAACACAGAAGTGATGAAATAATTGTCACGTATAAAAACTTAGATAAACGATGAACCTAAAAACGATTATTCCGTTTGCGCTTGCTCCAATTATTTTTAATTCAGCTAGTCAGGCGCAACAAAAAACAACTTCGCCAAACCTGATCATTGTATTGGCAGATGATTTGGGAAATGCCGATGTTGGTTTCAACGGATGCAAAGACATTCCAACACCGAATATCGACCGGATTGCGCAAAACGGAGTAAGATTTACCAGCGGATACGTCAGTTATTGCGTTTGTGGACCGAGCCGGGCAGGATTACTTACTGGTCGTTATCAGGATCGATTCGGCTTTTCACGGAACCCCTTATTTGCCCCAAACGATCCGCAAATGGGCTTGCCACTCAGCGAAGAAACCTTGGCTGATTTATTAAAACAAGCCAACTATAAATCGCTTGCGATCGGTAAATGGCACATGGGCGCCCACGAAACCTTGCATCCGCTTAAAAGAGGATTTGATGATTTTTATGGGTTCCTCAGTGGTGGGCATCAGTATTTTCCGGAACTTTTAACATTGAATGATCCGTTTGAAGCCAAATCGCAATTCGATGGGTACAAAACCAAATTGCTCAGAAATTATGAACGTGTGGATGAAAAGGAATACCTGACGGATGCTTTTTCACGGGAAGCCGTTTCGTACATCGAAAAGAACAAGGATAACCCGTTTTTTATCTACCTGGCCTACAATGCGCCTCATGCGCCTCTGCAGGCAACCGAAAAATACCTGAGCCGGTTTCCACAAATGAAAGAAGGAAAAAGGAAAACGTATGCGGCCATGGTAAGCGCAGTGGATGACGGGGTTGGGTTGGTGCTGGCAAAACTTGAGGAATTAAATCTGGCCGAAAACACGATCATTGTTTTCCTTTCAGACAATGGAGGGCCCGAAAACAGCAACGGATCAGACAATGGAGTTTTAAGGGGGCAAAAGGGCGATGTATTTGAAGGTGGAATCCGGGTTCCTTTTGCGATGCAGTGGCCCGCAAAAATCAAAGCCGGACAAACCTTTGACAAGCCAATCATATCGCTTGATATTTTTGCCACGATTATTGCCCAGACCAAAACGCCGGTGAGAACCAAACATGAAATCGATGGAGTTAACCTGATTCCTTTCCTGACCAGAGAAAATACAAATGCTCCGCACGATTTTTTATTCTGGCGGAAATTTGATGCCAAAGATTATGCGGTGCGGAATGGCGATGAAAAAATGATCCTGAAAGGCGGATCGGAAACGCAACTTTTTGATTTGGAAAAGGATATTTCGGAACAAAACAATTTGAGTTCAGCAAAGGCTGAACGTGTCAGCCAGCTTTCTGCCGATCTTAAAAAATGGGAATCGAAGGTCATTGATCCCATTTTCATGGGATTGGGCGACGATGATAAATACAATGAGGCAAATCCTGCCCGATTTAAAAAACAAACCAAAAAATAGAAAATCATGCTTAAATCATTCAAAAAAGGAATCACCATTTTGTTGTTTGCCGGTATTTCTATTGCTGCCTTTTCGTTCAATGACGGATCTGGCATTCTAAATGCCTCACCCAAAAATTACTATTTTAATTCAGAATCAAACAACAAGCATGCCGATGGATCCCTTAGTAATCCTTACCCGGATTTAAGTAAAATCAGCAACCTGAAATTAAATCCGGGAGATTCTATCCTGTTGGCTTCAGGAACTTCATTTTCGGGTTCTCTTGAATTAACCAAAGTGAATGGTGCAGAGAAAAACCCCATTGTAATTTCGATCTATCCATCCGGTGTAAAATCGGCAGATATTCGTGCAACAATCGATGCCAAAGGCTTTCCGAATGGAATCCTGATCGAAAATTGCAGCCACATTGAATTAAGTAATTTAATCGTTACAGCCAATGCCGGAGGAATGAAAACTTCAAATGGCAAAACTCCTGATATGAGATGCGGTATCCTGGTTCAAACAAGCAATCTCGGCAAATACGCTGATATCGTTTTAGCCAATATCAGTGTTAAAGATGTTTTTTACGAGGAACCTGGTTTTACCCGTGGAAAGGGCGAAGTGAATTCGGCCAACGGAACACAGCGATACGGCTGGGGAATCCGGTTCATTAACAATACGGATGGAGCCATGCTTCAGGATTTAAAAATTGAAAATTGCCAGATAAGTAACACCGCCCATACCGGGGTGAAATTCACAGCTAAAGCTCATGGGATTCAAAATATTTCGGTTCTGAACAATCGTGTAACTGAAACAGGCGGCCCAGGTATGCAAATGTCAGGCGTTGAAAATGGTTTGGTAAAAGGAAATTATATCGATAGTTCTGGGAGTAACAACGATACCCGCAAGTGGGGCCGCGGTAGCGGATTGTGGACCTGGGGAACTTCGAATGTAGTAATCGAAAACAATTCATTTCTGAATGCCAATGGCCCTGGAGATTCTGCCGGTTGCCACATTGATTTTAATTGTAGTGATGTGGTAGTGCAATACAATTTGAGCGCGAACAATGCCGGGGGCTTTTGCGAAATTTTGGGTAACAATTACAATTGTGCCTACCGCTATAACGTCAGCGTTAACGATGGTTACCGTGCAAAAGGAGTGGATGGCGCTTTTCAGGCAGGAAAAACGTTCTGGCTGAGTGGATATGTTGGAAATAAACAAAAACCAACAGGTCCGTTTAACAGTTATTTTTACAACAATACGATCTATGCCAGAAAGGGAATAGTGGCCAATTTTGCAGTCACGAACAGCGCTTCTGGTGTTTTGATCGCTAATAATATTTTCTGTATCCAAGGCGAAAGCAAATTGGTGGCCGGAGATCAATATGTTCCCGATAAAATCACTTCAGTACCAATTCCGAATGTTATTTTTGAAAATAACCTTTATCTCTCTGAGTCAAACTGGCCCAAACAGGTACTCATTCAAGATCAAAAGCCAATGATTGGGAACCCGGAATTCAGAAACGAGGGAGGATTGAAAATCGAAGATTATATTCCATCAAATGCAAAACTGCTTCGAAATAAAGGAATCGAAATCCGGAAGATTCCCAACGATCAGATAGGATTAAAAATTGGTCTGAAAGTAGAGCATGACATTCTGGGAAATAAAATTTCAGGTACTCCGGATATGGGGGCGATTGAGATTCTCTAGTATCTTTATAATAGTAAACTAACCAAAAACAATGCTGAACAACTTCAAAAATATCCTTCTTACATCAGTATTTCTGGCAGTCGCCGGTTTGACTATCGCCCAAAACGACTGGGAGAATGAACTGGTTTTCCGGATAAATAAAGAATCGGCCCATGCTACATTCAATTATTCTGATGACCAAACTGAATCGCTGAATGGCACCTGGAAGTTTGCATGTTATGAAAACCCGGAGGATGTTCCGAAAGATTTGAATCCGGCAAAATGGTCGTCCATTCAGGTTCCGGGAACCTGGCAGATGCAGGGATTTGGTATCCCGATTTATACCAACATCACTTATCCCTTTGACGCTAATCCGCCTTTCATTAAAGGGATCAACGGGAACCCCACTGGAATTTATGAGCGTACTTTTCAGGTAAAACCCGACTGGAAGGACCAACAAATCATCATTCATTTCGGAAGTGTTTCTTCAGCATTCTACATCTGGGTGAATGGGCAGAAAGTAGGTTACAGTCAGGATAGCTGGACGCCTGCCGAATTCAATATTACCAGTTATTTAAAAGACGGTGAAAACACGGTTAAGTTGGAGGTCTTTCGCTGGAGCGACGGAAGTTACCTCGAAGATCAGGATGGCTGGCGCATGAGCGGTATTTTTCGGGATGTTTTCCTGATTGCCAAACATGAAGTGAATATTCGCGACTTTTTTGTAAAAACACCATTCTCCGGTAAAGATGATGCACTGTTGCAGGTAGAAGTTAACATTGTGAATCATTCCAGCCAATCGGTTGAGGGATATGCACTTTTCGCTCAGTTAAAAGACCGGGGACAAATTATTCAAAAATTGAAACTTGATCTGGACAATATTAATTCCGGAGAAGAAAAGGAATTCAATCTGGAGGCATTGATTAATCAACCTCAGAAATGGTCGGACGAACAACCTTTTTTATACGATCTGGAAATCTTAGTGAAAGGTAATTCAGGAAAAAATATTGAAACCCAAACTACAAAGATCGGATTTCGGGAAGTCAGGATTGCCGATAACCAATTGCTCCTGAATGGCAAATCCGTTCTGATCAAAGGAGTAAATCGTGTAGAGCACGATCCGGTAAATGGGAAATACATTCCGAAGCAACGAATGGAACAGGAAATCAAACTGATGAAGCAGCACAACATCAACTGCGTGCGAACTGCACACTTTCCTGCAGATCCGTATTTTTATCAGCTTTGCGATGAATATGGAATTCTGGTCATCGACGAGGCCAATGTGGAGTCGCATGGCATGAAATATGGAGCCGAATCGTTGGCCAAACACACGTCATGGGAGAAAGCTCACCTCGATCGGTTTGTGAATGTCATTCAACGTGATAAGAATCATCCTTGTGTCATTATGTGGTCGTACGGTAATGAGGCCGGAAATGGAATTAACATGGAGGCTATGCAAAAGAAAGCCAAAGAACTCGATCCGGATCGTCCTACCCATTATCATTTTTCCTCTGAACCTAAATCGGCTGATATTTTTGGCGGTGGATTTATTCGTGGAGGAAAACCAAACGAGGCCAGCAGATATCATTCCATCAGCGATTTGATTTTTATTGCTGAATCTGGATTAAACCGGCCGTTTTTGCTGAACGAATATGCCCATTCCATGGGAAACGGGATGGGAAACCTGAAAGAATACATGGATACTTTTGAGAAATATCCGAACCTGATTGGTGGCTGCATCTGGGACTGGGTTGACCAGGGGCTTACCAAAAGTGTAAAAGGAAATAGCTACGGAAATAAAATTACAAATCCTGATGAAGCTAATCAGGAATGTCATCGTCCGGATGGGAATTATTTCTGGGCCTATGGCGGCGATTTTGGCGATCAGCCAAACGATGTCAACTTCTGTCTGAACGGACTATTGTTGCCCGACCTGTCTGTCACACCGAAAATTCTGGAAGTAAAGAAGGTTTATCAGAATATTGCATTTAGTGGTAAAGATCTGTCGAAAGGGTTGCTGGAGGTCCGAAATAAATTCCTTTTCACCAATCTATCCAACTATCTTTTTGCATGGTCGTTGCTCGAAAATGGAATTGAAATTCAAAAGGGCGATCTGTCCGGGTTGACCATAAATCCGGGAGAAACCGGTTTATTAAAAGTTCCGGTTGACCCAACAAAATTTAATCCGGGGAAAGAATATATCCTGACGATTTCAGCCCGTGAAAAGGCAGAAACCTTATGGGCTCCGGCCGGTTACGAAATTGCCTGGGAACAATTCATTATTCGGCCCTGGAAATTTGATAAAAATTCTGATAGTTCCGATGGTAAAATCAGGAGTGTAAAATCAGGAAACAGCTTGATTGTTACTTCCGGAGCAACAACCATCGTTTTTGATCTGAAACAGGGAAAAGTGCTGAGCATTTCGAAAGACAATCTGGAACTGGTTAAAGATGGTCCTTCACCAGCTTTCTGGCGCGCGCCCATTGATAATGATGGTGGTTACGGGAAGCTGCAAAAAGGTAAATTAGCTAAATCTTGGATGAATGCCGGATTGGATAGTCTGGAGCTTAGCAAACAAAAAATAAATATCCTAAAAAATACATCAGATAAAATTGTCATTGAAGTGTCTAAAACAAGTCAGGCTCCGGGAAAGGATTGTGGTTTCAGAATTCAGGAAACCTATCGGTTTTTTGCAGGTGGACAGGTTGAATTGAAAGCTGAAATTGATCCATTTGGAGACCTTCCCTATACATTACCTCGAATCGGCTACGAAATTCAGGTTCCGGAAGCCTATCAGCAATTTTCGTGGTACGGGAAAGGTCCTCAATATTCGTATTCCGACATGCAGGGAGGAACCAAATTCGGACAATATTCCGGGTCGGTTGACGATCAGTTTTTCAATTTCGAAGTACCCCAGGAAAACGGAAACAAATCGGATATGCGCTGGCTTTCGGTTACCAATTCCTCAGGACAAGGAATAAAGGTGTGTGGGCTTCAACCTTTGAATACTTCGATCCGGAAATTTTCGGTTATGAATTTATCGACGGCCTGTCATCCGTTCGATTTGGTTAAGTTACCGTATTCCATTTTGAATGTGGATTACCGGTTAGGGCCGATTGGCAATGAAAGTTGTGGAACAGCGCCCTTACAAGAGTATTGTCTGAAACCTGAACATTATACTTTTTTATTTTTTATGATGCCAAATTAGTGAGACTATCAGAAAAGATGATTCTTTCCAAGAAGAAATAGTTCCCTTTTTTTGTCTACAAAAACTTATTCCAATGAACCGGATTAAAAATTTTATCCCTTTTTTAGCTGCAATTCCTTTCGGGTTTCTGCCGCAAAATAGTACAGCTCAGAAAACTTATGCAAAACCCAATATTATCTTCATTTTAACAGATGATCTGGGTTACGGCGATCTTGGAATACTCTATCAAAACCAGCGTGCGAAAACAAACAACCGCAGTAATCCCTGGGAGTTAACGCCCAACCTGGATAAACTGGCAAACGAGGGTGTTCAAATGCCGCAGAATTACTGTGCTGCACCGGTATGTGCGCCATCAAGGGCGTCCGTGCTGTTGGGCAGAAGTCAGGGGCATGCCAATGTCAGGGACAATCAGTTCGATAAAGCGCTGGAAGAAAACTATACCTTAGGTTCTGTAATGAGATCAGCCGGGTATTCAACGGCAGCAATTGGCAAATGGGGGCTTCAGGGAAAAGACGACGATGCTCCAAATTGGTCGGCACATCCGCTCAACCGGGGATTCGATTACTATTACGGTTACATCAAACACAGTGATGGCCATGAACATTATCCGAAAGAAGGATTGTACCGTGGCCGGAAAGAGGTTTGGGAAAACCGGACGTTGCAGACTCCTTTGCTGGACAAATGCTATACCGCCGATCTTTGGACTGCAGTGGCCAAAAAATGGATTGTGGAGCAGACCAAAAACAAAGAAACAAAGAACCCATTTTTCATTTACCTGGCTTACGATACGCCGCATGCCGTTTTGGAGTTGCCTACGCAGCCTTATCCTGGAGGAAGCGGATTGAACGGAGGAATCCAGTGGACAGGGCAGCCCGGGCACATGATTAACACGGCTTCAGGTAGAATTGATTCGTGGATTCATCCTGATTATTCCAATGCCACCTGGGACGACGATAACAATCCATCCACTACTGAAGTTGCCTGGCCTGATGTTTATAAGCGATATGCAACGGCAACCCGTCGGATTGATGATGCTGTTGGCGACATCAGGCAATTGCTGAAAGATTTGAATTTGGACCAGAATACGATGATTGTTTTTACTTCGGATAATGGTCCGTCTATCGAATCGTATCTGGATGGTAACCCAATTGTTCCAACATTTTTCAGCAGTTTTGGTCCATTTGACGGGATAAAACGCGACCTCTGGGAGGGCGGAGTTCGCATGCCAACTCTAGCAGCCTGGCCAGGACATATCTTGGCTGGCCGAATTATTGAAACACCCAGCATCTCGTACGATTGGATGGCTACTTTTACAGATCTGGCCGGATTTCCTGCACCTGCCGTTTCCGATGGTGTTTCATTGGTTCCTTCGTTAATGGGAAAAGGAGAACAACCGAAAAACCTGATTTATGTGGAATACTTCAACAATGGAAAAACTCCCGATTTTCCTGATTTCGCGCCACAGCATCGCGGCCGTAAACGAAACCAGATGCAGATGATCCGATTGGATGACTTTGCTGGCGTACGTTACGATATCCAGTCTGCAGATAATGATTTTGAGATTTACGATGTGCTAAAGGATCCCCGGGAAGCAACTGATTTAGCTGGAAATGCGGATATGAAATCACTACAGCAACAGTTTAAAGATAAAGTATTGCAGTCGCGTATGCCAAACAACACCGCGCCTCGTCCATATGATAATGCGCTTGTTCCGGCTGTTTCTGAAAAAAATGTTGTTCCTGGGGTAGAGTGGAAAGCATACGACGGCGACTATCCCTGGGTACCTCAAGTTGTGACGCTTACTCCGGAAGAAGAGGGTATTTCAGATCGTCCTGAAGTCAATGTAAGTAAAAAGATTAATGATGGAGCACTATATTTTGATGGGTATCTGCGCATTCCAGCTGATGGTGAATATACCTTTGCTCTGACTTCTGACAACAAGGCTTTGCTTCGTATCCATGATGCTACAGTTATTGATGCCGATTATGGCTATTTCGGCGGGTCCGAAAAAACCGGTATCATTAAGCTTAAGGCAGGACTTCATCCTTTCCGGCTCTATTATTTGAAGAAAGGAGCAGGAAATTCAAAGTTGAATCTGGAATGGATCGGACCAGGTATTGATAAGCAGTTAATCCCGGCTTCAGTATTTTTCCATAACTAATTTTGTCCGTGATTTGAACGGAAAAAATGCAAGAATCAACGATAAACCAAAAAGAATATGAATACATTTAAAAATCTGCTTTTTTTACCTCTGTTAATGGGCAGTGCAGCATTTGCGCAACAAAAACCAAATATCCTCTGGGTAACCATCGAGGATACTTCACCGCAATTTATTGGCTGCTATGGTAATAAAGATGCCCGGACTCCGGTTATCGATAAACTGGCCAGCGAAGGTGTTCGGTTTACCAATGCATTTTCAACCGGAACCGTTTGTTCACCCAGCCGCTCATGTATTATTACCGGTGTAAAAACGTATAAAATGGGAACCGGAAACCATCGAAGCACCTATCCCATTCCGGAATTTATAAAAGGATTTCCTTATTATCTTCAGCAGGAGGGTTATTATACCTCCAACAACAGTAAAACCGATTATAATGTGGCAAATAGCGGCCGGTTTACCAAAGAAGCCTGGAACGAAAGCTCCGGAAAAGCTGGTTGGGAGAACCGCAAGCCGGGTCAGCCATTTTTCGCGGTGTTCAATTTTATGGATTCACACCAGTCGCGGACAATGACTGAACCTTATTCGTGGTATCTTAAAAATGTATTGGAAGAACTTCCGGAGAAAGAACGGATCGGGGACAACGATTTTGAAATGCCTCCATTTTATAATAACACAACTGAAATGCGCAGGCATTTTGCACGGGTTTACAATTCAATCAAATTGACTGACAATAAAATCGGTGAATTGCTCGCTCGATTGGAAAAAGATCATTTGAAAGACAGCACGATCATTTTCTTTTATGGTGATCATGGCGAAGGAATTCCGAGAGGAAAAACCAATGGGATCAATCTCGGGTACAGGGTTCCGTTCGTGATATGGTTTCCTGAAATGTATAAAAATCTTTCGCCATGGGGAACAAGTGGAGTGGTTACTGATGAGTTGATCGACTTTGAAGATCTCGCTCCAACTTTGATCAGCTTGGCCGGTGGATCTCTTCCTGATTATTTAACCGGACGGGTTTTGATGGGTAAAAATCGTTCCAACCCAACTGATCATCTGATTTTATCGGCTGATCGGTCGGATAATGGAATTGATTTGGTGAGAAGTGTGACCGATGGAAAATACATGTATTCGCGCAATTTTATGCCATTTATGCCTCAGGCACGTTACATCAGGTACATGGAAATTGGAGAAATCAAGCAACAAATGCGCAAAGATTTAGCCGAAAATAAATTGAATCCATTACAGAAAAGTTTGTTTGAAGATCGTCCGGCTGAGTTTTTATACGATATTGAAAATGATATCTGGGAAACCAAAAATCTGGCAACTGATCCGGCTCATAAAGCGGTACTTGAAAAAATGAGAGCCCAAATGAAAACGGAAATTCTTCAGGCTCGCGATGTTTTGCTGCTTCCGGAATATGAAATCGGTTTAATATCAGAAAAAACCACTCCTTACGAATTTCGGCTGACAGATAAAAGCTATCCTGTCGCTCAAGTTTATGATGCAGCTTCTTTGTCCGGTTTCAGGGGGAAAGATATAGCAGAAAAGCAGATTGGCTTGCTGGGAAACTCCAATAAAATAGTCCGTTACTGGGCCATTCTTGGATTGAGGTCCCAAAACGCTGAGGTATTAAGATCATATCCCAAACAAATAAGTCTGGCCATGAACGATCCTTATACGCCGGTTGCTGTCACCGCATCGGCTATTGCATTTCAGGAATTTGGAAATGAAACTTCAGAAGAAAACCTAAAAAAATTCTGTATCGATCAGAATTTGGATATTTCTTTGATGGCAATCAACTATCTGCTATACATCAGGAATAAACAACCGTTTGTTGAAACCATTAAGAATGTTCATGAAAAGACAGACCGAGATTACAATGTAAAAGCGGCCTGTATGGATTTTCTGGGAAGCCTGGGATTGGTCGAGAATAATATGAAGAATAAAGATTAATCAGTAAAAATCTCATTTTGAAAAAATACTCAAAAATTACTGGCGGTATCATTGCTCTTTCGTCAATGATAGCTTGCTCTTTTAATTCAGTACAAAAATCTGAAATCCGAAAACCGAACATCATCGTTTTACTAGTCGATGATGCCGGATATGCCGATTTTGGTTTCATGGGGAGTAAGGATTTAAAGACTCCGAATATCGACAAACTGGCTGCAGGAGGTGTGGTTTTCACTGATGCACATGTGTCAGCTACTGTTTGCGGCCCATCGCGGGCCGGGATTATGACCGGAAGATATCAGCAACGATTTGGGTTTGAATGCAATCCTTCATCGGATTCCTGCGGTGTTAATTTGAACGAATACACCATTGCGTCGGCTATGAAACAGGCAGGCTATACCACGGCTGCATTTGGTAAATGGCACCTGGGCGACAAACCAGGCTATCGTCCGACTGAACGCGGATTCGATTATTACTGGGGATTTTTATCCGGAAGCCGAAGTTACTTTTACGACATTCAGAATAGCGATAAACCGGGAGATTCACATGCCATTATTGAAAATCTGGATCAGGTTTCATTCGATGGTTATTTGACTGACCGGCTTGGTGATAAAGCAGTCGACTTTATTGAAAAGAATAAGGATAACCCATTCTTTATTTATTGGGCGCCCAATGCAGTTCACACACCGATGGAAGCCAAAGCAGAAGATTTAGATATCTTTGAAGGACATCCGCGACAAAAACTTGCTGCCATGACCTGGGCGCTGGATCGGGCTGTCGGTCATATTGTTGACAAATTGGAAAAGGAAGGTTTGCTCGAAAATACATTGATCTTTTTTCTGAGTGATAACGGAGGGGCAGCGAACAATCAATCTACAAACTTCCCGTTAAAAGGGTTTAAGGGGAATAAATTCGAAGGAGGTCATCGGGTCCCATTTATCGTCTCCTGGGCTTCCGGATTTAAAGGTGGAAAAACGTTTGAAGGATTGACCTCTTCTTTGGATATTTATGCAACGGCAGCGGATGCCGCAAAAAGTAATTTGCAGGAAGATACAACACTGGATGGAGTCTCCTTACTTCCATATCTGAAAGGGGAAAAACAAGGAAATCCTCATCAGAATCTTTTCTGGAGAAAAGATAAAATGGCGGCTGCCCGGGTAGGAAACTTTAAACTGATCCGGGTCGATAAATTACCCTCGGTGATGTATAATTTAGCTGATGATTTGGGCGAAACAAATAACCTGGCAGCCAAAAATCCTCAGGATTTTCAGTTATTGAATTCGGAACTTAAAAACTGGGAAAAAGAAACTGTTGCTCCGCTTTGGACTGAAGGAGCTTGGGATACCATTACCTGGATGATTCATCAGGATTTAATGTTGAACAGGCCTGTAAGAGTAAAAGATCCGGGACAATTGAAAAAGTACAGGCAAAATCAAAAATAAATTCATATCTGTAAAATGAAAAATTTACTACTAAGCACGACATGTCTGGCAGCAATTGCCTCATGTACTCCTGCAAAAAAAGAAACACCCGAGGTTAAACAACCCAATATCGTAATCATTTATCTCGATGATTTGGGTTATGGTGATGTGAGCGCATACGGTGCTACCGAAATCAAGACTCCAAACATGGATGCCCTGGCCAACGGAGGCGTACGGTTTACCGATGGTCATGCAACTTCGGCTACATGCACTCCAAGTCGTTACGGAATACTAACCGGTGTTTATCCCTGGAGAAACGAAGATGCAAAAATACTTCCGGGTTCGGCTCCACTGATTATCGATACTGCACAGATAACAATTCCCAAAATGCTTAAAAAGAAAGGCTATCAAACTGCAGTGGTCGGAAAATGGCATTTGGGATTGGGAATCGGCGATACAGATTGGAATAAACACATCACACCCGGCCCCAATGAAGTCGGATTTGATTATTCATATATTCTTGCAGCCACACAGGACCGGGTTCCAACCGTTTACATCGACAATGGCAATGTGGATAATCTTGACCCGAACGATCCGATTGAAGTGAGTTACGAGCACAATTTTGAAGGAGAGCCTACCGGGAAGGATAATCCGGATTTGACAACCATGAAGTGGCATCACGGACACAACAACAGCATCGTAAATGGAATTCCGCGCATTGGTTTTATGAAAGGTGGACAATCAGCAAAATGGAGCGATGTGGATATTGCCGATCATTTTCTGGCAAAGGCACAGGCTTGGGTAAAAGCTCATAAAGAAGGACCTTTCTTTTTGTACTATGCCTTGAACGAACCTCATGTGCCACGTACTCCAAATCAACGATTTGTTGGTTTGTCCGGAATGGGGCCACGCGGAGACGCCATTCTTGAAGCAGATTGGTGCATTGGCGAATTTATAAAAACGCTGGATGAAGAAGGTTTGCTCGAAAATACTTTGATTGTCTTTTCAAGCGACAATGGCCCTGTATTGAACGATGGTTATTACGACGATGCAGTGGAAAAATTAGGTAATCATAAACCAGCCGGCCCGCTCCGTGGAGGAAAATACAGCTTATTTGAAGCCGGAACCCGGGTGCCATTCGTCACTTATTGGAAAGGCAAAATTGAACCTAAAGTTTCGGATGCTTTAGTTTGCCAGATGGATCTGCTGGCTTCAATAGCCAAATTGGTTGGCGTTGAAGAGAATACTACTGACAGCCAGGATTTGCTGGATGTTTTTATGGGTAAAAGCGACAAAGGCAGGGAATCACTTGTTCTGGAAGCCACGTCCCGAACTGCATTACGCAAAGGCGACTGGTTGATGATACCCCCATATAAAGGGCCTGAAATACTTAAGGATGTAAATATTGAAGTAGGCAATTCAAAGGATTTTCAATTGTATAACCTGAAAGATGATATTGGTCAGCAACAAAATCAGGCAGAATCCAGTCCTGAAAAATTAAAGGATATGGTGGAAACTTTCAAAGCCTTGCGTGGTGAAGGATTTTCAGATATTCAACAGCTTGAATTGAAATAATTTGGGAATTGGTTCACAAGAAAAGCCAGACGTATTCGCAAAATCAATACTAACGGGTTTAATTATTTTCATTCAAAAAGAAATAAAAGATATGAATGCGACATTAAGAATTTCAGTCTTATTAAATTTGGGTATTATGCCTCTGTTTGGATTAGCGCAACCAACTGAGGCATCAAAACCCAATGTGCTTTTCATTTTAGCCGATGATTTAGGTTATACCGACCTGAGTTGCATGGGAAGCAAATATTACGAAACGCCCAACATCGATCAGATTGCTAAAAGCGGAATGGTTTTCACCAATGGTTATGCAGCCTGTCAGGTTTGCAGTCCATCAAGGGCCAGCATTCTCACGGGTAAATTTCCGGCAAGGCATGGGATTACCAATTGGATTGGAGAAGCTTCCGGCGAAGCCTGGCGAAACCAAAACCGACATTCGGTGTTGCTGCCGGCGGAATATGTGCACAATTTGCCGGCAAATTATATTACACTTCCGAAAGCATTGAAACAAGCCGGTTATAAAACTTTCTTTGCTGGGAAATGGCATTTAGGCGGAAAAGGTTCATGGCCCGAAGATCATGGATTTGATATCAACAAAGGCGGATGGGATGCAGGTGGCCCGAAAGGCGGGTACTTTTCACCGTACGAAAATCCCAATCTTTCAGATGGTCCCAATGGTGAGAATTTGGAAATGAGACTGGCTACCGAAACCGTAAAGTTCATGAAAGAGAATAAAGGCAAACCATTTTTGGCCTATCTTTCATTTTATGCAGTCCATGGTCCAATTCAAACAACCAATGACAAATGGAAAAAGTACCGCGAAAAAGCTGAAACAATGGGTATTCCGGAAACTGGTTTTACAATGGAACGAAGGTTGCCTTATCGTTTGCACCAGGACAACCCAATATATGCCGGGTTGGTGGAGTCGATGGATGATGCTGTTGGCATGGTATTAAGTGCTTTAAAGGAGCTGGATTTGGATAAAAATACAATTGTGATTTTTACCGGAGACAATGGCGGGGTTACTTCCGGAGATAGTTTTTCAACGAACAATGCCCCACTGCGGGGAGGAAAAGGTTACCAGTGGGAAGGCGGTATCCGTGAACCTTATTTTATTTCAGTTCCCTGGATGAAGCTGGACGGGAAGAAATGTGATGTTCCGGTTTCAGGGACCGATTTTTATCCTACTATCCTCGAACTTGCGGGACTTCCTTTGATGCCTGATCAACATGAAGATGGAGTTAGTTTATTGCCACTTCTGAAAGGCGGACAACTGGAAGAAAGAGCTTTGATATGGCATTATCCGCATTACGGAAATCAGGGTGGAGATCCTTCTTCAATTATTCGGAAAGGCGATTGGAAACTGATTCACTATTACGAGGATGGATTTGAGGAATTATACAATCTGAAAACTGATTTATCAGAAACTACTGATGTTTCAGCAGAAAATTCAAAGATAGCCAAACAACTTAAAACCGATCTTTTTGATTATCTGAAGAAAGTTGGAGCAAAATTTCCTGAAAAAGATCCGGTTTATTCCGGAGAAGCGGAACAAAAATATCTTCAGGATATTATAAAAAATAAACTTCCTCAACTGGAGAAACAACGTGTCCAATTTTTATCCAAAGATTTTAATCCTAAAAACGACTGGTGGGGAAGTAAAGTCACAAAAGACTGAGACGGAAATAAATTTTTGTTTATTATTGAAAACTTTTAAAGCCAAATTGAGAAGAAAACGATTGGGAAATTTATTGGAAAAGAATTATGGCAAAGCATAGACCCTTATCATCTGTTTTAATCAAACCGACCGGTCCGGACTGCAACCTGGATTGTACGTATTGTTTTTACCTTGAAAAATCAGAATTAGTCCGGCTATTAATTTAGCATTCCATCAACAATCATATGTATTATCAACAAATAGTGGGGGCTAATCAGAAGATTTCTTGAAAATTGACTCAATATACTGAAAGAAAATAAATTTAGGGCCAGCGCACACACATTATTTGCCATGTTCCCACAAGTAAGTTTTAACATATATTAGTCTCCCTATATATCATTTGTGATATACCCAATCCAAAGGAGATATGTGTTATTTGAAAAAGTGGGGAGAAATTGGAATAAAAAAAGCGACCAAATTAATGAATCGCTTAATGTTGTTTTTTGACTTGTTTTGCGTGTAGAATTGCATGTAATAACTCTAACTTGCTAATTACCAGTATTAATTGTTGTCCTGTCAGGTCTCGAACCTGAACTCTTCTGATCCAGAATCAGACGTGTTGCCAATTACACCACAGGACAATTTTTGTTGACCCACTAGGGCTCGAACCTAGACTCTACTGAACCAAAATCAGTTGTGTTGCCAATTACACCATGGGTCAATCCTTAGTCGTCTTTTCTTTAAAGACGGTGCAAAAATATAAAAATTTATTTTTCGGCATCGATTTTCAGGGTAATTTTTTCGATCCATAAAAGATTGTTGCCTATGTGGTTCAAAATCAGAGTCTGAGTTCTGAAAGTCAAAGAACAAATGAATCTTCGGAAACTTTTTCCTGACAGATGCTGCATTTAATCCGGTAAGATTTTTGTTTGGGTTCCCCTTTAAACGCATTTCTGCGGAAGATTTGCCAATTCTTTTCCCGTTTGAAGCTCAGGTTATTTTTCTGAGTGATTATGTCAGCAGAACAACATGGTTTGAAAATTTACCTGATCTGATGAAGTTTGTGTAACAGTTTCTTTCCTCTCGAACTTATTCCGGCTGATCCGTGAAATTCAATTTCATGTTTGATTAGTTCGATCAATTCGCCTGCATAATCAGGTTCTTTCAGGGCAATCCTGAAAAGAATTTGCATCGCATGTACACGAACGGCAACAGGTTCGGTGGAACTGGTGAAAATATCAGTACAAAAATTCAGGAGCAGGGCCATATTTTCTTCCGGAATGTCATGAAGACCAATTAGTTTTAACAGATGTCGTTTTTTGCTCGGATCGTTGGTCTGAAACAAAAAACTGATCAGTTTAGGCCAATAGGGAATAACAAGTTCCGGATGCTTTTCATGGATTTTATCAATCAGCCACAAAGCCCGCCAGTTTCTGACGAACGAATCGTCATGTGCAATCGATAATATCAGATCAATATTTTCCGGATTTTCAGAAATATACTGGATCAGTAACGGAATATTCTCCCATAAGGATATGATATCGCGAAGTTGATTTTCTGTCATGATAGATGGTGCCCGGATTTTGGTTCAAAGCTAAATATTTCCTTCATTGCAGACAATTATGAAGTAAAATCCGGATACAGTGATCGAAGTTTGTTGTGCAATAGTTCAGAAAGAAGATAAATTTCTTGCCGTGCAGCGGGGACCGGAAAGCAGTCATCCATTTCAATGGGAATTCCCGGGAGGGAAAACCGATCCGGATGAAACGGCTGAACTGTGTATTATTCGTGAGATTCAGGAAGAATTATCTGTTGAGATTGAAGTTTTGTCAGAACTTAATTGTGTGGATTTTGACTACGGGAACAAACAAGTTCATCTGATCCCTTTTGTTTGCCGGATAATTTCAGGAAAAATTACACTCACCGAACACTTGTCAATGCAGTGGTTTTCGCTAAATGATTGGGAATTGATCAGTTGGTCAAAAGCTGATGAGCATTTGATCAGAGAAAATCTCAATGCTCTGAAGAAACTCAAATCCAAAAAAGTTTAATGTTCTGAATCGTTTGATCAGTGCAGCAAATGAGGAAATATCAGCACAAATGCTACAAAAACAGCAGTCCAGCTAACGATGGATAAAACCATGTATGGTCGGGCAAATTTGTGTTTCGAATAATATTTGTGCAATAAAAAAGCTCCGATAGGGATGCTAAGAATGACAGGCGATAAAATGATTATTCCTGGTAATCCGAAATTTCTTCTGAAATTTACGATAAACCTGTTCTTTTTGGAGAAAACCCGTTCACCAGTATTTCTTCGGCGCCATGCCACCAGTCGTCGGTATTTTAATCTCATCGAATGAGGCATAAATTTCCAGACAAAAGTTTTTACGTGATGAAACCGTTTGATGGCGAACCCGCTAAAATGGTAAAAAAAGAAAAAACCCGCAATTCCTCCGAGAGTAACTGCGATTAATGTTTGTTGGAAGTTTAACCCAATGAGCAATGCAAAGGGAAATGTAACAACGTATTTTACTGTAGCTAATAGAAAAACCTGAATAATCTTTAATGCTGCAACCATAATCTTCTCCGACGTGAATTGTTCAATCTAAAACGTCAAATGTCGTAAAAATGTTGTTATAAAATACAGTTATCTGTCTGACATTTAATTTTTTTAAGAATTTTTAAAGAATTCAATTTTAAATACCTGGTTCCTGAAATTAAATTCCTTGCTGTGCCTGCGATTGAGACTTATTTAACCTAACCATTTAGAGATGAGGATAGCAGCAATTATTCCAAAAATAACTAAATACGAATAGAGATTTCCAAAATTTAGAGTCCATGCTCTCATTTTATTGTACTTCGGAACTCCAATTCTGCTGTCTTTCGGATTAAAATAAAAGATACCCCACTTGTAATTTGAGGGATCCTGAATCATTCTGTCGTTTTGAAAATCGTCAAAAGTTGTTTTCATACCCGATCGTGTACTTGATTTATTTCAAAGTTACGGTAAAATTTTTCCAAAATTCAGGATTAGGCTGAATATCTGCGAAATAATCGCGACCTGAAATTACCGTAGGATTTTGTGTATTTACCTCTAAAACCGATAATTTCCACGATTCGTAGATAAGCTGTTTGTCTGCTGAAGTATATTGTTTTTCAGAATCGATAAAAGCCAGAACATACTTTCCCAGTAACTTTTTATACCCCACCGTGATGTTGACTTGTGTGTTGATGTTCGGATCGCTTTTTACTGCCAGAGAACGTCCCTGGGGATTGGATTTTATTTCTGATACATGAATCTCATTTCGTAAAATGGCATAATCAGAAATTGAGATGTAAATTTTCCCTCTAAAACTCTCCGGATAAAATGAACCGGTATGTGCCAGATCTTTTTTCCCGGCTTCATAGGAAATGATCCAGACCGAATCGCCATTGAAACGTGTTTTTGATTCCATATGTAACTGATAATCAGATAAAAGATCCGGATTCAGAATGGTGTTGGCCAATCGGGCAAGATCGGTTTCCAAAAGTTCGTCGATCTGCAGTGAAGCATCACGGAAAGATTGAGCGGGTTGCGGTCTTTCGGCTTCCAGAATCTGGTACGTCCGGCTTTTAAAAGCATCGGCCCAGGATGGCATCGAATACCCTTTGGCATCATAAATCCTGAATATGTATTTCTCACCCCGGCTGGCTAAATTGTCGGACGAAGTACGTTTGTCACCATAAATTTTCATGTTCACCGGTCCGGTTTGATAATTCTCCGGAATGCGTTCAGAAGCTGTTCGCAAAATCCGCTGCAGGACTTTCGATTCGGCAGCTACTTCAACTTCCTCAATTTTATAGGATTGCGGAACTAGTTTGATGGTAATGGTTTGTTCCTGAAGAAACCCGGAGATGGGGAAACTTTTGTTGACATATCCAATCGCCGAGAGGTAGAGATTCCCGGAGCGATGTTCTGCCGGAATTTTCAACTCGAAATTGCCATCCGGATTGGTTGCTGTACCCAGGTAAGTGCCTTCGATGCCAATACTCACAAAAGCAATTCCTTCACTGGTTTCCTGATCGGTTACTTTTCCTTTAAGGACAAAATTTGTTTGTGCTGAAGTTGACAATATGAACTGGAACAGGATGATTGCAAGAGTCAGGAAATGTTTCATGGCAGACTTCTTTTTTTGAAAATTACTTTGAAATATACGAAATAGTAAATCTATAACGTTACATTCAGGCAAATCCATATTATCTTTATAAAAAAAATGTCATGATTCGAAAAATCGCCTTCTTACTGACTGTTTTTTCTGTTGTTTTTTTTGCTCCTTCCTGTGTCTCGAAAAAGAAGTATCTGGAAATGACTTCTTCCAAACAACAAGCAGATGCCCGGATTGAGGAATTAAATACGGTGGTTTCGGGTAAAAACCAGCGCATCGAAAAGATGATTGCGGATTTCGAACAAATGAAAAATGAACTGTTGGAAAGTAATGCCATTAAAGACCAGTTTATCGATTCACTTTCCGGAGAATTAAATAAACTGGCTAAAACGGTGAATGTAAAAGAATCGGTGATTGGGGAAAAGGAGACTTCGTTTGAATTCGAGAAACGCCGGCTGACCGAAGATTTGGTCGAACAACAGAAACTGGTTCGGAGCAAACAACAGGAAATGAATCAGCTGTCGGATGAATTGAAAACACTCAATGAAAATCTTTCACAGTTAACTTTTGACCTGAACCGTGAAAAGGGAGAGAAACAGGTTCTGCAGGGAAATCTGGAGGCCCGCGATGCCGGTATTGCTGAGTTAAACACCGCTACCGGGAAATTGAAAAGTGAAATCCAAAGTTTGAAAAAACAATTGGCTGATAAAAATGAAACAATCAAACGACTTGAAAATAATGTTCAACTACTTAAAAAAGAACTAAAATGAGAATACTTTTCCTGATTGCAATTTACGTTTCCAGCTTATCGCTGGCTATTGCCCAAAGTCCTGCAGTGTCGTTATTCAATGGAAAAAATCTGGATGGCTGGAAAATTTACGGTACTGAAAAATGGTATGTTCAGGACGGCAATTTAGTTTGCGAAAGTGGCCCTGATAAGCAATATGGCTATCTGGGCACCGAAAAATGGTACAACGATTTTGTACTTGAAGTCGAGTTTAAACAGGAAGCCAACGGAAACAGCGGAGTGTTTTTCAGATCGACCATCGATGGAACCAAAATTACCGGCTGGCAGGTTGAAGTTGCTCCACCAAACCATGATACCGGTGGCATATACGAATCGTATGGTCGTGGCTGGCTGCATCAGATTCCCGACGAAGAGGAAGGTTTCCTGAAAATGGGAGAGTGGAATAAAATGAAGATCCGGGTTGTCGGAAATCAGGTGACCACCTGGTTAAACGGACATCAGATGACTGATCTTAAAGATGATAAAATTGGCTCGGGGAAAGGTTCAATCGCCCTTCAGATTCACGATGGCGGCGGAATTAAAGTTAGCTGGAGAAATATTGTGATTCAGGAATTATAAAGGCACTATTTGCCTAATCGTCAGTCACCCTGAATTTATTTCAGAGCCTGTCGAATTATAGGGTGAGATCCTGAAACAAGTTCAGGATGACTAGTTATTTTTTTCAGAATTAAATTCCCGGAATACTAATTCCTTTAATCTTCCGGTACAAATCAAGTGCGTACAGATCGGTCATTCCTGAAACAAAATCGACCACAGCCTGAACTTTTTCATAGGTCGCAGAGTGATTTCCCCGATACTGGTCGGGCATCAGCATCAGAATTTTTTTCGAGAAACCATCCTTTGGATTCAGAATCGCATTGGTAAATACTTCGAGTAAAGTTCCGATGATCTGGTATCCCGAAATTTCGATTTCTACTACCGAACGATCGTTGTAAATATTTTTAATGCTCTCCTTTTTTATTTGGGAAATGGCATTCATCGAAGTCGGTTCTACCTGGTCAATCAGGGGTTTCTGAAAACTTCCGGCTAGAATTTCGTGCTGTTTTTCCCAGAAAACATTGACGCATTGTTTTACCAGTTTCCCAATTACACTTGCCCGCAGGTAGGCAATCTGTTCATTTGGATCGGTCACCAGGTTGAGGGTTTCGTTCATCCGGACAATCTGTTTGGCTTCGGTTTGCTGATCGAAAAATTCCATCAGCAGATTACGCGTTTGTTCGAAACTGTGAATTTTCAGTTTGTGTGCATCTTCCAGATCCATCAGCTGATAACAAATGTCGTCGGCTGCTTCAACTAAAAATACGAGTGGATGCCGTGCATATTTTGCAGGATTTTCGCTGCTCTGAATCAACCCAAGTTCCTGGGCAATCCGTCCGAATATTTCTTTTTCAGACTGGAAAAAGCCAAATTTTGGTTTTTCCGTCAAAACCGATTCGTACGGGTATTTAACGATGGAGGCCAGTGTGGTATAAGTCAGCGCAAAACCTCCTTCGCGTCGTCCGTTAAACTGGTGGCTGAGCAACCGGAAAGCATTTGCATTTCCATCAAACAGAGTAAAATCTTTCCATTGGCCGGGTGTCAGTTCTGTTTTTAATCCCGAATCCGGACTTTGTTTAAAGAACTGTGCAATTGCATCTTCACCTGAATGACCAAAAGGTGGATTTCCCATGTCGTGAGCCAGGCAGGCCGCCGATACGACAGATCCAATTTCCTGAAAAAGCGGATTGTCAACTTCCATTTTTTCACGTTCAGCTTTTTCAACAAACATACTTCCAAGGGAACGGCCAACGCTGGCCACTTCCAGGCTGTGAGTCAGGCGGTTGTGTACAAAAACACTTCCGGGGAGAGGAAATACCTGGGTTTTATTTTGCATTCGCCGGAATGGAGATGAAAAAATGATCCGGTCGTAATCGCGCTGAAATTGGGTGCGGCTATGTTTGTTTTCGTTTGTTGCAAGTTCTTCTTGTCCCAACCGTGTGGTTGAGATGATCTGATTCCAGTTCATTAATTAGCGTATTTTTTTTATAAAGGTAATTTGTTTTGACTGATTCGCTTAAAATGTTTGTGTCCGGTAATTATTCATTTCCTTATCGGCTTTTTTTGAACCCGGATAACATTGTTCCAGCAGCAACCAGAATTTTTCCCCGTGGTTTTTTACTACAGTATGAACCAGTTCGTGTAGAATCACATAATCAATTAAATGCTCCGGAACACGCATCAAATGTAAGTTCAGGTTGATGTTATTGGTCGAGGAACAGCTTCCCCAGCGGGTTTTTGTGTTCTTAATGGTTACATTTTCGTATTTGAATCCATGTTTTACGGCCAGTTCCTTCATTCGTTTAGGCAGGTAAATCTTTGCTTCATAACGCATGACATCTACAAGCGTTTTTTTTATAAATTCCTGAACCTTCGGATTTTCGTGGTTCACCTTTTCCGGAATGAAAATCTGAATCACCCCATTTCCAACCCGATTGTAAACCCGGTCGGTATTGCCTTTTGTGATGGTCAGCTGATGAAATCTGGTTTTAAAACAGCTTTCAGGAGCAAACAGGGTTAAACCAGCTTGTATCTTAGATTGTTGTTTAAGTATCCAATCGGTTTTTGATTCAGTAAAACGAATGGCATCACGATATAATGCTGAAGATGGCAGGGTAACAACGATTTCTCCATCCGGTTTTATACTCAGTCGAATTCTTCTGGATCGTTCATTAATTGTAAACGTAACCAGACCAACTTGTTCAATATTTATGTATTTTGTAGACATATTATCAGCACCGAATCAATTGCGAAAATAAACAAACTAAAAAGACTAATCATATGGAACAGAACAAACAATTCGAAGTTTTTGGAACATTAACAAAAACTGAAACTGTTTTTACAATCGATCACAAGATCATTCCAGGCACCCTGGTTTTCGAAGCCTTAAAGCCATTTCCGGATTATTACCTGGATTCGCCCATGGGAGCAACTCCAATGTATTTGTATCTGGCACTCGAAGAACAATATCCGCTTGAAGATATTATGCGTGCATCACAGAAAATTCAGCATGATTTCAATGTTTCTTTTGATGCAGGCAAAGGATTTCTTCATATATATAATGAGAAGTATGATGTGTTGCGTGTAAGGCACCTGAAGGATTACGATCTTCTGGAAAAACTGCAGCGGTCGTTTGAAGAAAAAGGGATTAAATTTTTACGTAAGTCGAAAAAATACCAGAATGAACAGGTAAAGATCAGGATCATCAAATTTTTCTCGCTCGAAGAAGTTGGCGAAAATGTATTTCTCGATAAGAAAGAACTGAACCATGCCTACATCGAAATTCCATATCATCTGCAGTGGGATGAATTTGAGGAAATGAACAATAAAGTGAAATACAACTGGGTGGAAAGTAAATACGATGCTGCCAAAGGTGCATTTTATTACAATGGAGAATTACACGAGGTCGTTCGTATTTATTCGGATAAAATTGGTCCTGAATATCTTCTGGCATTGAGAAAGTTGTATCTGGATAAAATGAAATAATCAACGTTTTAAACGTTCCTTGAAAATAAAAGAAAGCGGTTTTTCCTGAAAAGAAGAATCGCTTTTTTATTCATCCGGATTGGGATATCATTTCATGGCTTAAAAAAAAGAAAAGCAGAAAAATTATTTTCTATATTTGTAAATATTACAATAAGGATGTGGGATATGACATCGGATTGTAATTTGACCAAAACCTAAACGATGATGAAAAAACTCTTTTATTTATTTTCAACACTTCTTTTCTTTTTTGCGACTGTACAAGTGAAATCACAGTCGCTTCAGATTAACGAGAACGAATATTTTGAAATGCCCGGGCTGAATGTGATGGTCTTTTTCGACATTTATCCGGAAGGGCATCAGGGGGCTGTCGGAGTCATCCAGAATGGCACCCGTGTGGCAACCAACGGCGATCTGCGACTGGAACCGACTCCAGGTCAATGGCAACCTATTCCGAAAGTCGGCAAGCGCGAAGTTAATCGGGAAAAGAACGAAATCTCGGTAAAGTGTACTTATCCCGATTCAAGCATCAACCGCAAAGGTTTTAATCCGGTTGAATACCCCGATTTGTATTTTAATTATCATGTTCGGGTAGTAGGTGAAGGAAGTAAATTCCGAATTCTGGTCGATCTGGACAAACCTCTTCCGAATGGTTGGGAAAAGAAAGTGGGATTCAATTTCGAATTGTTCCCGGCTATATTGTTTGGCAAAAGCTGGTATCTCGATGGTCAATCCGGAATTTTTCCTCTTCAGGCCAATGGCCCAATGGAGAAAGACATGGATGGCAACTGGCAGGCTTTCCCGCTGGCAACCGGAAAGAAATTAACAATTGCTCCGGAAACTGCCGCGCAAACGATGATCATCGAAAGTAAAGGTCAGCCCCTTCAGTTGCTCGACGGTCGTTTTTACCACAACAATGGTTGGTTTGTTGTCCGTTCGCTGGTTACCCCCGGAAAAACAAAAGGAGCCATCGAATGGGTAGTCGATTGTAAGGTCGTGGAGAATTTTATTTCTAAACCGGTTGTGCATGTAAGTCAGGTAGGTTATCATCCAAATCAGCAGAAAATCGCGGTTGTTGAAGTCGATAAAAATGATCCAAAACTGGATAAAGTGAGTCTTTACCGGATTTCGGAAGATGGCGGTTTAAACGAAATCCGTTCCGAAGTTCCTGTAAAATGGGGAAAATTTCTGCGTTTTAACGAATATCAGTTCGATTTTTCGGATGTAAAAACTTCGGGAATGTATCAGATTAAATACGCCGGAAATACAACTGAACCTTTCAGGATTGATCCGAAAATATACGATCGGAACATCTGGCAGCCAACACTCGAATATTTTCTTCCGGTGCAGATGTGCCACATGCGGATTAATGAGGGATATCGTGTCTGGCACGGGCTCTGTCACATGGATGATGCCCTGATGGCGCCGGTCGATTCGAATCATTTCGATGGATATATTCAGGGACATTCAACCTTGACGAAATTTAAATCACTCGACCAGGTTCCGGGACTGAACCGGGGAGGCTGGCACGACGCGGGTGATTACGATTTGCGTGTTGAATCTCAGGCCGGAACTGTCTGGGTTTTGGCACAGGCTTTCGAATTGTTTCACCCGGACTGGGACCAGACTACAATCGATCAAAACGATCATCTGGTTGAAATTCACCGGCCCGATGGGAAAAATGATCTGCTTCAGCAAGTTGAACATGGGACCATCACCATTCTTGCCGGATACCAAAGTCTGGGACGTTTGTACCGGGGAATCATTGTGCCCACTCTGCGGCAGTATGTTCATTTGGGTGATGGAGCAACCATGACCGATGGCCGGAAATACAATCCGAATCTGAAGAAAGATGAAGTAACTGCAACAGAATCCGCAAAACTAGACGACCGCCTGGTTTTTACCGAACAAAATCCCGGTCGCGAACTGGAAGTTGCCAAATCGCTGGCGGCTGCAGCGCGCGTTCTGAAAGGATTTAACGATACATTGGCGCTTCAGTCGGTAGCTACAGCAGAAGCATTGTATGCCGGAATTGATGCGGATAAAAATCCAAGACTTTCAGGCTCAAAAATTTTGGCTGCAGTCGAATTGCTGATTTCGACCGGAAATAACAAATACAAAGCTGATATTGTGAAATACACGCAGCCGGAAATATTGAAACGAAACGAAGTGATTGGACATCTGGGACGGGTTTTAAAACAAATCGAAGATTCGAAACTAAAAGAAATGGTAGAATCCGCTGCAAAAAAATACAAATCAGAAGTGGATAAAGTTCAGAATGAAAATCCATTCGGAGTGCCTTACCGGCCGCATATCTGGGGCGATGGCTGGACCATCCAGAGTTTTGGGGTCAACCAGTATTTTCTTTTGAAAGGATTTCCTTCGGTTTTCGATTCGAAATACATGCTGAATGCACTGAATTTTGTATTGGGAAATCATCCGGGTGAAAATACTTCGTCATTTGTTTCCGGAGTAGGTTCGCGTTCGGTGACCCAGGCATACGGAGTAAATCGTGCCGATCGGTCGTTTATTCCCGGAGGTTCGGTTTCAGGAACAGGAATTATTCGTCCCGATTTTCCGGAGTTAAAAGAATGGCCTTATTTCTGGCAACAAACCGAATATGTGTTGGGTGGCGGGGCAACCAATTTTATGTTTCTGGTACTGGCAGCCCAGGATGTGCTGAAGTAAAAATCAACTGATCCGATGACTTCAAGTCATCGGATCAGTAGTAAAAAAATGAACTTTTTAGACCAAATCAATGTTCAACCATCGAAACAATTTTAAAAACAAAAGCTATGAAATTTATCGTAACAGGTTCATTGGGAAACATCAGCAAACCTCTTGCTGAAAAATTAGTTGCTGCCGGACACAGCGTGGCCGTAGTGAGCAGCAAAGCTAACAAAACTGCACAAATCGAAGCATTGGGCGCCAAGGCAGCCATCGGTTCGGTTGAAGATGTTGCTTTTCTGACTAAAACATTTACTGGCGCTGATGCCGTTTACAAGATGGTTCCACCCAACTTTGGCGCTGCCAACTGGAAAAAATATATTGCCGGAATTGGTGAAAATTATGCTGAAGCCATTCATGGTGCGGGGGTGAAAAATGTGGTCAACCTGAGCAGCATAGGCGCTCATATGCCTGAAGGTTGCGGGCCGGTGAGTGGATTGTTCTTTGTTGAAAAAGCGCTGAATGCTCTGGATGGTGTTAATGTGAAACACCTTCGTCCCGGATTTTTCTATGGCAATTTTTTGGCCAATGCCGGAATGGCTAAACACATGGGAATTATCGGTGGAAATTATGGAGAAGGCGCGTCCCTGGTTATTGTTCATCCTGAAGATATTGCCGAAGTGGCAGCTGAAGAATTGCTGGGATTAAAGTTTAAAGGTAAAAGC
>JBASYJ010000015.1:0-8743 GCA_049277435.1 Prolixibacteraceae bacterium | reverse complement strand
AATAGAGTCCTTATTCTGACCAATTTTAAGTTTCCGCAGTAAAACCGGTTCGAAATTCATCAATGCTTTTCGAAATGCTCCCGGAAGCTCTTCCTGCAGTCCTTCACGCGCCATGGCATAAATATTCCAGTTTGCTTTTCCGGCTGCAGGTTCGAGAAACTTACCTGTTCGACCAGTAATGTATAATATATCACCACTTTCATTTACCATTACGCTTGGAGGTGCAAATCGTTGAAGCAAAAGCTTGTCGGCAAGATTTTGGATATTTTCGACTGGTTTTTGTTGCATTTTTCGTTCTCTGGTTTTTGATTGATTTCGGTGAAAGGAACTTGGAAAATCATCTAGTTCGTATAAATGAGATGATTCCGAACTTTTATAAATTTTCAATTTGGGTACCAAATCCCGAAATCCCTGTTTGTTGGCCCCTAAAGTTTCTGCTGAACCTAATAACATAATTCCACCAGGATTCAGACTATAGTTGAAAAGTGCCATCATTTTCTGCTGCAATTCAGGTTCCATATAGATCAGCATATTTCGGCACGAAAGAAAATCGAGTTTTGTAAATGGTGGATCTTTGATCACATTCTGAGGCGCAAAAACAACCATCTCTCGTATTACCGTATTAATCCGGTATCCGTCGGTTTCTGAGGTAAAAAACCTGCTGATGCGCTGATCGGATACATCGGATAAAATATTTTTGGAATAAATACCTCTTCGGGCAATTTCAATGGCATCAACATCCAAATCAGTAGCAAAAACCTGAAGTGTTAATCGTTTTTTACTATTAATTCGTTCAAGGGCTTCCCTAAAAGTTATGGCCAGTGAATAAGCTTCTTCACCGGTCGAACAGCCTGTTACCCATGCCCGTAAAACATATCCGTCAGGTAAACCACGTATATATTCTGGTAAAACCTTTTCGCCCAGAACACGCCATACTTCGGAGTCGCGGAAAAAGCTTGTAACCCCTATTAATAATTCTTTGAACAGAATTTCAATTTCCTGTGGGTTTTCCTGCAAAAACCGAACATAGTTTTGTATTTTTTCGATTTGATGAACACCCTTTCTTCTTTCAATTCGTCTAAATAAGGTGGTCTTTTTGTACAATGAGAAATCATGCCCGGAAAAATCGCGAAGCAGAATAATTATTTTCTCGAGGTTACTTTTATGATTTATATCCTCATCCTTTTGAATAGCCCCACCAGGAAAAAATTTCAGGTATGAGTTTAACCTTTCAGGCAAATCGGAAGCAGTGGCAATGATATCAACATTTACCGATTCAATTGCAGAGCGTGGCATTCCGTCAAATTTCGAGGTATTCGGATCCTGTACCAGAACAATCCCATTTTTTTCCTTGATGGCTTTCAGTCCTAAACTTCCATCCGAACCCATTCCGGACAAAATAATGCCGATACTTTTTTCCTGACGGTCTTCAGCTAACGAACGGAAGAAAATATCAATCGGTAACCGGAGGCCACGCGACTCAAGTGGATCAAACAAATGCAACACTCCATTTAGCATCGACATGCTTTTGTTCGGAGGAATGACATAGATAAAGTTTGGCCTTATTTTAAGTCCATCGGTAACCTGTACAACGGTCAAAGCGGTATTTCGCTGCAAAAGTTCAGGCATTATACCAATGTGGTTCGGATCAAGATGCTGAATGACGACAAAGGCCATTCCGCAATCAGTCGAAATATGTTCAAAAAACTGTTCAAGCGCTTCAAAACCTCCGGCAGATGCACCGATTCCAACAATGGGAAAATCAGCATGATAGATATTGGATAATTTCCTTTTCACCGGGGTCGTCAGATCTTTCTTTTTTCCGGAAGTATTTTTATTGGATCTTTCAGTTTCCATTTCAAATAAGCAATTACAATTCAGAACAAACTAATTACAACTATTTAAATTGAATTTTACACGAAAAATCCTCTTAAAATCAGTCATTCTTTCAAAGTTAGATTAAAGAATGAAAATTCAAATTGTTTTCTCCGACTTTGAAGGACTATGTTTATCCGGCAGCTCAATGTAAACAGGCTATTTAATGAACATCAACCTGCTTAAGCACACCTTGTTTACGCAATTTAAGAAAATAAAGATTAACAGGATTTAGATTAAATTTCCTGTATTTTATTATCTGTTTTTCCAAAAAAATAAGGCAGAAGAAAAATCCTCTGCCTCATTAATCCTGTCTTTGCAGGAAGATTATGATTTCGTAATTATCTCCATATTTTTATCAAAATTCCTTTTCCCTTTCTGGGCATTCTGGTTGCTGACCGGACCGGCAATACAACCTCCTTCGCAAGCCATTACCTCAATAAACTGTGCGGAAGCTTTCCCTTTCGAAAATGCTTTGAGCAAATTGATCGATTTCTTATTTACCCCGTCGATCGAAAGTGTTTTAACATCAAGCTGTATCTGACTGGCCTTTATGGCTGCGATTACACCTCCGGAGAATGCAAACCTACGGGCTTCGCCGGCAATGTTTTCCAGCTCAAGTTCCTCACAATCTGCCGGTTTAACATCCATCGCCTCAAAAATGGCATCCAATTCCGAGAAGCTCAGAACATAATCAACAAATTCATTGTCAATACCTTCTTTTCTTTTGGCGATACAGGGACCTATAAACACGGTTTTAGCTTCAGGATTATGCATTTTGGATGTTGCCGCAGAATAATGCATTGGCGATCCGGTATCGGAAACATAGGGTTTTAAACCCGAAATGTGTTTGCTGACCAGTTCGGTATACGACGGGCAACAGGAAGTAGTCATGAATGGCGCGCCTTCACCCAGACGGTGAATCAATTCCTCAGCTTCATATTTTGTGGTCATTTCGGCTCCACGGGCTACCTCAACCACTTTCGAAAATCCAATTTTTTCGATCGCTTTCATCACTTTTGCCGGATGCACATCGTACTGGCCAAACAAAGCCGGGGCAACCAGGGCAATTGTTTCCTGTTTTTGCTGAATGCTTTTTAAAACATCAATCAGATTCGAAACTTCGTAGATTGAACCAAACGGACAGGCGTTCTGGCATCGCCCGCAATAAATACATTTACTTTCGTCGATCTGCTCAATGCCATGCTCATTTTTGGTGATGGCATTGACCGGACAAACTTCCTCGCAGGGAATAGGAACATAAACAATGGCATGATACGGACAGGCATCTTTACACAATCCGCAATTCACGCACTTTTCCGATTTAATTTCGGCAGCCCCTGATGCATTGAAACGAATCGCGTTCTTCGGACAGTTCATGATACAGGGACTTGCCACACATCCGCGGCAAATGTTGGTAACAATGTAATTCACCTTAACACAGGAAGTACAGGCCTCATCAACCACTGTCAGTACTTTCGGCGAAGTTTTTCCCCGGTTGATTGCCATTCGTGCAAACTCCGACAAAGGTGTCAGTTCATCCGGTTCTTCCTCGATACCCAGACCGAGGATCGGCATTAATTTGTACCTGACAACTGCCCGTTCCTTATAGATGCAACAGCGGCGCTGTGCGCTGATTTCCCGGGGAGAAATCTCAAGCGGAATACGATCAATTCCTTCAATTAACCTGCCTTCATTAAAAAGCCGGACAACTTTACGAACCAGTTGCCGGCGGATAATCATGGTATTATTTAAATAGGCCATTTTTCGGTTTTAAAACAGCCGCAAAGATAAAGAGCGTATTTTTGTTAACCGTGGTGAAGGTACCAAATTGAGAAAAACTTAATTTTTAATTGAATTAAAGCTTTCCGATTCCGAAATAGAATAAAACCGACGGAATGAAACTGTAATTTTCAGCATAAAAAAAATACTTTTATACCAAAACCCAAAAATTATCAACTTATGAAGCAACTATTTTTTATCCTGCTGGCGAGCTCTTTATTTTCGTGTACGGCCTCTTCAAAAACCGAACAGGTAAGCGAATGGCGCGGCCCAAACCGAAGCGGCGTGTACAACGAAACCGGACTTTTAACCGAATGGCCTGCCGATGGCCCAAAATTACTGTGGACCATCGATTCGACCGGACGTGGCTACGGATCGCCGGTTCTGACCGAAGACCAGTTGTTTATTAACGGCGAAACCGACAGTACTGCATACCTTTATGCCTACAATCTGGAAGGCAAACAACTCTGGAAAACGGCGTACGGCCAGGAATGGGTAAAGAACTTTCCGGGTTCACGCTCCACTCCCACGGTTGTTGGCGATCTGGTTTATGTAAGCTCCGGAAAAGGCGATCTGGCCTGTTTGGATAAAAACTCGGGCCAGATCAAATGGTCGGCCAACATGATCACTGATTTAGGTGGTAAACTGAATATGTTTGGATTTTCGGAATCATTGCTGATTAACGGAGATCTGGTTTATTGCCAGCCCGGAGGACCGGAAAACAATGTGGTGGCACTGAACCGTTTTACGGGCCAAAAAGTTTGGTCGCAAAAAGCCAAAGGCGAACTGGAAGCATACAACTCGCCCATTGTTGTTAAACGTGGAAACCGCGATTTACTGCTTACTTTTTCAGAAGACTGTTTCCTGGGACTCGATGGCCAGACCGGGGACTTGCTTTTTACACATCCGCAGGACACTTCAGGAAATTTACATGGCAATATTCCGATTTTGGATGGCGACGATTTAATTTATACCGAAGGCGATGGCAACAAAACCGTAAAACTAAAACTGGCTGCCGATGGCAGTTCAATTACTGAAGTTTGGCGGAATCCGAATTTTGACAACATCATGGGTGGTGTGGTACGGATTGGTGACAAAATCTACGGAACTTCGCACCGCCAAATGTATCTGAAGAGTCTGGATATGAATTCAGGATTGGTGACCGATTCGATCAAGATGTTTCGTGGAAGCACGATTTCTGCTGAGGGCCTGCTGTATATTTATACCGAAAAGGGCGACATGAACCTGGTAAATCCAAAACCGGAAGGCATGGAACTGGTCAGTTCGTTTAAGATAACCAAAGGCTCGAAAGAATTTTTCTCTCATCCGGTCATTCACAAGGGTATTTTATACGTCCGGCATGGTGAAGCTCTGATGGCCTACTCGATCCGGAAAGAAGCCTAAATCTTCAATGCCTGAAATTCATTACCTCGAATTCACCACAAAGGCACCAAAAACACAAAATATCAAAACGTCTTAATTTGAATTTCTTTTCGTGGTAATATCTAAAGAAATTCAAATTAAACCCTTTCAGAATTTTAGAAGAACGAAAGTCCAAAGGACTTGAATCTGAATAACCTCCGGTTTCACCGGAGGTATATGAATAGAAAGAATTCCGAACCCCGAAGTGGGTTCAACCTTGTGCTGATAAAATTTAATCTGTCTTTAAATGATGATTTGGGCTTTGCAAAGATTCATTTCAAAACACTTAAAACACACAACATCAATTCATCTAAATAACTTCCTTCCATTATTCGTAATTATTTCATCTTCATTTAAAATATTTACAAACCTCATTCGTCTTCCAGACTATAAGCTCAACAAATGAATTTGAATGATCAAATCAGCCGGTATACAGGCATCGTTTGTGAATCGGAATTCATTGGTGAATCATACAAAACAATATGACTGGAATCGAGGTTTTAATTCCATCGCAAGACAGTTCGTCAGTAAATATGGGAAAAACCAGTTTGAAGGAAAAGCACAATATATCGGAGATCATTAAAGATTATGGTGGTCGTTTGCAGGGATTTATCCGGAAAAGGGTGAACTCAGGCGAAGATGCCGATGACATTCTTCAGGATGTTTATTTTCAACTGGTTGATGCCGACAGATTGTTAAAACCAATTGATCAGATGGCGGCCTGGTTATTTACTGTTGCCCGAAACAAAATTACCGATCTGTACCGGAAAAAGAAACCTGAACCGCTTCCTGAAACGAATTCAGAAAACGACGGGGATATTTTTTTTGCTGATCTGAGTGATTTGATTTATGACAATGGAAGCACACCAGAAACCGAATACCTTCGATCGGTGGTTTGGGTTGAACTTGAAAAAGCGCTGAATGAACTTCCGGAAGAACAACGGCAGGTTTTTGAAATGACCGAATTGCAGGGCATGTCGTTTAAGGAAATTTCAGCACTTACAGGAGTAACTATCAACACACTGATTTCGCGAAAACGTTATGCAGTTTTGTATTTGCGCGAAGAGTTGCAGCTTATTTACAATGAATTATTAAACTTTTAAATAGTATAGCTATGAAATCAAAATTCAGAAAAAGGTGGTATTTTTTCATTCCACTGATCATTGCCGGATTTGCAGCCTTTGGGTTTCTGACCATGCATTTATGGAATTGGCTGATGCCCGGAATCTTTCATCTTCCCGAAATTACATTCTGGCAAACCATCGGGTTAATGGTATTATCGCGTCTGATCCTCGGAGGTTTTTCCGGACACGGACGTGGACGTGGCTACCATCACTGCAAAAGCAGAATGCATGAAAAGTGGGAAAACATGACTCCGGAGGAACGCGAAAATTTTAAGGAACACATTCACATGCACCGTCCGCCATGGATGAACCGCTACCAGAAAGATAAACAAGCTCAGGAATAGATTAAGTTGTTCAGAAAACCAGATCACAAACAAAGGCACAAGTCACGAAACAAAATTCTACAGTTATAAAATGTCACTTTGTGCCTGCCAATATCCTTTAGTTTAGCCACCGACAGGGTTTTTAACCACTATCGGGGCGACCGGAACCCCTGTCGGTGGTTTTAAACCCCGACAGGGGTTAAAAAACTAAACGAAATTGATCCATAATCCTTTTCTACAAACATGTTGCAGCTCTATTGCTAACTTTTAAAAGGTGCAGCGCACCGAAATAATCATGCAATCTTTATTCAGAACATTTCTATTCTTAATTCATTTAAGTACTGAAAAAATAAGATGTCGTATTTTGATTTGTTACTTAATCTTGACTCACCCCGTCGCATCTGCGATGCTCTCCCCCTCTCTATAAGTAGAGAGGGGGGCTTGAGTTTGGCATTTGACTAGATAATCGAACAAATATCCTTAAAAAAATGAAGCAATTGGATTACCCTGATTGCTTTTTTTATTAGATTTGTATCTAGTTATATAACTAGTGTTAATTTTAAAACTTTAAAGTCATGGGATTTCCAACAAAAATTCAGCTTATAAAAAGGGCTAAAAGCGAACAGTGGTATATCAATTTTCCTTCGGCCATCGCCCAAGCTATGGAATTTGACCGTGGTGAAGTGGTTGAATGGCTCATCCAGGACAAGCACACCATGATCCTCAAACGGGATGAATCCGTTTTGAGTTCTGCGAAAAAAAAAACTCTGACGGATCTTTGATTGATGAGCTTGATTTGTTGATTAACCAATGTACGGGAGCTTTCAATCAGGACGGCGCCTGGAAGACCGGTCGGGAACTGGCCTTCGGCGCTCTTACCTGTATGGGAAGACACACACTTACAGGCATGCTTACCGCAAGCGGGCAGCAGTTTGTAGATTGGTCGTCTGCTTACCGTTTGTTTAGTCAGCATCGCGTTGATATCTCCAAACTTTTTGAGGTCGTCCGCTCTGGGGTGATGCAGGAGTTAGAGCCACAACAAATGATTGTTGCGCATATGGATGATACGATATTGAAAAAGACTGGCAGGCATATTCCGGGTACTGCCTGGCGAAGAGACCCATTGGGGCCGCCGTTCCAAACCAATTTCATTTGGGGACAACGTTTCCTTCAAATCTCTATGGCACTTGCAGATCATCAGGGATGTTCCCAGTCCAGGGCCATCCCAATTGATTTCCATCACTGCCCTACGGTGAAAAAGCCGCGTCAAAGTGCAGGGGAAGAGGATTGGAAAAACTACAAAGAGCAACAACGGAAATTGAAATTAAGTAAACAAGGCAGTGACCGTCTCCGGGAGCTTCGTGGTGCACTGGATGAACAGGGTGTTTCGGAAAAACAACTTATTGTAAGTGTTGACGGCAGCTACACCAACGCCGAAGTATTGAAAAATTTACCTGAACGGGTTACACTGATTGGGCGCATCAGAAAAGACACCAAACTGTATGCTGCCCCCGAACAACAACCCAATATGGGAAGGAAGCGCTTTTATGGAGAACAGTTGCCCACTCCTGAACATATCAGGCAGTCGGACCAATATCCCTGGCAGGAAGTAAAAGCCTGGGCAGCAGGAAAAGAACATACATTCAATGTCAAGGTAATCAAAAATACCCGGTGGCGGTCGGCAGGCCAGAAACACAATTTACAACTGGTAGTGATAAGGCCATTGGGATACCGGCTTACCAAATCATCCAAAATGCTTTATCGTGAACCGGCTTATCTGATTTGTACCGACAATGAACTGAGTATCGGAAAACTTTTACAGGCTTACTTGTGGCGCTGGGAAATTGAAGTCAACTTCAGGGAAGAAAAAACAATGTTGGGATGTGGGCAGGCCCAGGTAAGAAATCCAGAATCGGCAGAACGTGTTCCTGCTTTTATCGCCGCAATCTATGCGATGCTCCACCTGGCGGCGCATCGATCGCTGAAAAAATCGAACCAGGTCCTGCTGCCACGACCAAAATGGTACCAGAAAAAAGAAGCAGTACGCCACTCAACAGGTGATCTGATCAATAACCTGAAAGCACAGGCATGGACCAAGGCAATCGGAATGAATTTCTCTGGCTTCGTGAATCACGAATTAAAAACACAAAGCCAGAGAAATGTTGCTAACCCCTTAACTTCCGCTATGTTTTATATGAGAAATTAGCCAAACTCAAG
>JBASYJ010000014.1:0-7637 GCA_049277435.1 Prolixibacteraceae bacterium | reverse complement strand
CTGGTGAGCGATTCCATTAATTTTTGAGCCGATTTTTCAATGATGGCAGCCACTTCAGGATAATATTCATCTCCAAAAGTCCGGTTCCAGATGGTGGTATAAACAATAAACAAACTGATCGAATAGTAATTGTAGGTTTGTTCAAGGTACCAGCCATTTCCGGAGTGATAGGAAGCTACCCACAAAAGATGACTTTTCAGCAACTCATCGTCGATTTCGTAGCCGTACTTTTTCAGGAACGAAAGGGTGATGATGTTAAAAATCCGCCAGTTGTTTTGGGTGGTCCGGTGGTGCGCCCATTTCGAAATGGTGACAACCATTTCTTCCTTTTGCTTTTCGGTATATGTGAACCAAATGGTTTCGGGCATCAACAGCAAAGTCTTGAACAAACCGCCAAACTCGCAGGTAAACTGATAATTTGAATCGGGCAAATCTTCAGGCAAAGGGAGTGAATTGGAATGCCCCGGAGTGAACGCATTGTAAATTTGCAAGCTGTAATAATCGCGAAGGTTGATGCCATTAATTTCGGTTTCAGGATCGAGATGAATTAATGGCCCCGCCAGGGTAAATGTCCGTTCCAGCGCTTCAAATTCCAAAGAACGGTATCGCCAATCCGGTGAGTTGGGTTGTGGATAGGTTTTGCCCGGAACAGTAGGAAATGTAATCGGAGAATCCAAGGAGCCGACATGCACGAAAGCCCTTTCCAACAGATATTTTGCCAGTTCGACGTAATGTTTTTTCGACATTCCGGAATACGGGCTTAACTCCAGATCTGGATTCTTAACTTCAAAAGCATTTTTCACAGGTATGATATTTAGGTAATTAATTGAATATTCGGTAAGATTTAGTTTTTTTTACATCGGGGATCACCGTCTGGCATCCGGTTTCTTAATTTCCAGTCAGTTCGCGTTCAATGGCCATCTGCATTCCTGAAATTTCTGCCAGTCCCTTGAGGCGGCCAATCAGCGGATAACCCGGATTGGCTGAACGGGAATAATCGTCGAGCATTTTCACTCCATGATCGGGCCGGAACGGAATTCGGAAATCTTTTCGTCCGCTTTCTTTTCTTCGGATTTGTTCTTTCAGCAAGGCTTTTACAATCGGGTACATGTCCACGTCGCCTTCGATGTGGCCGAATTCGTGAAAAGCACCATTCTCAAAAAACACATTATTCCTGAGGTGTGTAAAATGTATGCGGTGACCAACTTTTTCGACAATCTGTTCGAGGTTATTTTTACGGTTGACCGAAAGCGAACCGGTACAAAAAGTGATGCCGTTTGCAATTGAATCCACCTGATCGCAAATCCATTCCAGATCGTCCTGGGTGCTCACAATACGCGGCAATCCAAGCACCGGGAAAGGTGGATCGTCGGGATGGACACACAGGTTCACCCCTGCTTTTTCGGCAACCGGAACCACATCTTTCAGGAAAAGAGACAAATGTTCGCGTAATCTATCCCGATCAATATGGCTGTATGTTTTCAGAAATGACAGAAATGCACTTTTATAATCGACCACCGAACCATCAATCGTACCATCGATAAATCCCTGGGAAACCACAATGATGTTGCGGGCAAGATTTTCCTGCTCCTCCTCCGGCATCGAATCGGTCACTTCCTTTGCTTTGGCAACAATTTCCGGTGGATATTCATTCGCTGCATTTGGGCGTTTCAGGATAAACACATCGAAAGCCACAAACGTAGCCAGGTCGAAATACATCACTTCTCCCCCATCGGGCAATTTAAATTGCAAACTGGTTCGCACCCAGTCGAGCACCGGCATAAAATTGTAGCAAACGGTATCGATACCACATTTGCCCAGGTTTTTTATCGACTGTTTATAATTGGCAACCAGCCTGTCGTAATCCGAATTATGAATTTTTATTCCTTCCGAAACCGGTAAACTTTCAACCACCGTCCAGCGCATTCCATGCTCTTCGATGGCCGATTTTACCTTCATGATTTCATCAACCGGCCACACTTCGCCATTCGGAATGTGATGAAGTGCAGTGACAACACCTTCAATCCCCATCTGTTTCAGATCGGATAATTTTACCTGATCCTTAAAACCAAACCACCTCCACGATTTTTCGAGTGCCATCTTTTCGAATGATGAATGTTGAATTTTGAATGATGAATTCCAGGTTCCAGATTTAAAATCAAAGTCCCACTTGAAACCTGGAACCTGAAACTTATTTATACTCCTGAAAAGGCGCTAAAACCTCCGTCAACCGGGATAATTGCACCTGTGATAAAACTGGCTGCATCGGAACAAAGGAACTGTACCAGTCCGTTTAATTCGCTGATATCGCCAAAACGGCCCATCGGTGTTTTCGACATGACCTTTATGCTTCGTTCGGTGTACGATCCATCCGGATTGATCAACAAATCGCGGTTCTGATCGCCGATGAAAAAGCCGGGGGCAATCGCATTTACCCGTAACCCTTCACTAAATTTCTGAGCCAGCTCGGTTGCCATCCACTGCGTGAAAATATTCATTCCGGCTTTGGCCACCGAATAACCCGGAACGCGTGTAATGGCTGAATAAGTTGCCATCGATGAAATGTTAATGATGCTGCCTTTACCATTTTTCGACATGGCTTCACCAAATACCAGGCACGGATAAACTGTTCCATTTTGATTGAGGTCAAGCACTTTTTCCCATTCGTCGGTATTCATGTCGAATATCGTTTCATCAGGTTTAATGCTTGCTCCAGGAATATTTCCTCCGGCGCAATTGACCAGAATATCAATTTTTCCCCATTTTTCGAGAATCCGGCTACTTGCCTTCCTCAGATCTTCCATATCTGTCACATCGCATACAACAGGAAATGCTTCACCGCCATTTCCGATAATTGCTGCTGTCCGCGCCTCGGTATTTTCACGGGTCCTGCCCAGTACAACTACTTTCACCCCAATCATGGCTAAACTTTGAGCTATACTTCCGCCTAAAACGCCACCTGCTCCGGTTACTACGGCTACCTGACCTGACAAATCAAAATTTGGTTTGCTCATCTTTTCAATTATTTAGTATTAAAATTTCTGTGTAAAAAAGACCAATACAATCGATTGTCTTTTTATAACAATTGTAGATGCGCCTTGTTCTGATTTTGTATTTTTTCTGAATTCAACTTCATCAAAGAGTTAAACCGATTTAAATTAAAAGCCGAACCTGCACACAATCAATACGTTTTATCTGCGTGCCGGTTCAATATCCTGAAATTACATCTTTATGTTTGTTACTCCATACGGAAAACGGTCCGGACGGCTCAGCATCGAATTCGCTTCATCGTCGTTTTCGAAACGTTCGGTTCCCGGATTCCAGTTCAGTTTGCGGTTCGTTTTCATGGCAATGTGCGTAATCAGACAAATCGAGCAGGCGCGATGCGCTATTTCAGCCGGTGAAATCGGTTGTTTCCCGGATTGAATACAATCGAGCCAGTTGCCGTGTTGCTCATCGCTTTGATACAGATGAATTTCATTTTCACCAATCACCGAACTTAATATTTTCGGGTCGCTCGCATCCAGAGCAAGACTGCTCTTGGCCTTTGCTGACGGATCGCTAGCGGTCGCCTGGTAATCGCCGCGCGAAACAAAAATCCAGCCTTCGGTTCCTTCGTATCGGATTCCGTTGGTGTAACCTCCACTGGTGTACATGGTAATTCCGTTGGCATATTCGGCTTTGGCCATAAAATCGCCGTGCACATCCCACAAACCCGATTTCGGAAATTCGGCCACAGCCTGTACCGAAATGGGTCCGGTTAATTCGGTATCCATTCCCCAGGCAGCCGAATCGTAATGATGCTGGCCCCAACCGGTAATCATTCCGGCGCCGAACTGCTCGCGGCGCAACCAGCCCGGACGACCGTAACCTTTTTGCGGATGAACCCCGATTTCGGTATACGGAACAAATGGCGTTGAACCCAGCCACATGTCGTAATTCAGATTTTTCGGAACAGGCATTTCGGCAGCTTCCGGACCTGACGGATCACCCGGCAAACCAACTTTTACGGTATGAAGCCGGCCAATTCTTCCGTTTCGAACCAGTTCGGCAGCAACACGGAATTGAGTTGACGACCGTTGCTGTGTTCCAACCTGAAGGGTGATTCCGGTTTTTGTAACAATGTCGCTTAAAATACGCCCTTCAGAAACAGTTAACGAAGTGGGTTTTTGAAGGTAAATGTGTTTCCCGGCCAAAGCTGCTTCGATGGCTGGCTGGGTATGCCAGTGATCCGGAGTACTGATCACCACCGCATCAATATCTTTATTCTGAAGCATCTCACGGAAATCGTCGTACATCCGAACGTCAACATATTTATCCTGACCGGTTTTCGTTTTGTAATAATCTTCAACCAGTTTTTTACCGTCAGCTTTCCGGTTTTTATCCAGGTCGCACACGGCAATCATCCGGGCAACATCATGCTGCAAAGTTCCGGGCATATCATGTCCCTGTGCAATACGGCCGCAGCCGATCTGGCCGACATTGATTTTGTTACTCGGCGCATTCTTTCCCATCACCGACGATGGAATTATGGTTGGGAGAATAATCGCTCCGGCAGTACCGGCAACCGTCCGTTTTAAAAAGTTACGTCTTTCCATGGTTCAATGTATTTAGGGTTTTAGTTTATTTGCTCAAAATTGTTACTGAAGGCGGATTTGCAAATGCCTGCCAGTAATTTTCAGCTTCTTCGGCTGTCATCTTTCCATCGAAAATCACCAGGCGGTATTTCAGCGAATAGTCGTTTCCTTTTTCGAGTTTCCAGTCTTTGTGCCTGATCGGGCAAAATTCGAAATATACATCTCCGCGTCCATTCTGATCTTCAGGCCAGACACGCATGGGTTCAGGGTGCATCCGGTTGGCCGGGAAACTCATGATCAATATTCCTGAACGTCCCGATTTGGCTGATGATTCACCTTCGACCTTGCACCAGCGGGCGTTGGTTCCGTCGGCATCTTTGCGGGTTTTTCCTTCCGAAGTTAAAACGGTGCTGTTGTCCTTGTTCCATTTTTCGGTGGCACGCCAGCCAATTCCGCCACCATAGCGGTAAGCCGCAAGCAGAATTCCCGAATCGAGCGGCGTATTGAGGGTACTCGAATAATCAAGTACATATTTTTGGTTCGGAACATTCCAGGCCCGAACCCCGAACAATTCGTTCATGGCAATGGCATCGGCTCCTTTGGCACCAAAATCAATGTGTTCCTGAAGCGATTTAAATCCGGAAAAAACCGGGCCTTCAACTTTCGAAACCAAACCGGCAAACCGGACTGTTCCTTCGCCCTTTACCAGGTTCCAGAAATCGACTTCGCGTTTGCCAATGAAAGTCAGTGTCCACGGATTCCAGATTCCGTAGTGATGATAATGGTCAGGCGCCTGAATGCGGGTCAGCACTTCACCTTCAGGAGAACAAACCGGGTGAAGAAAACCCGAACGTTTAAAAAACGGGTTCACTCCTTTGGGCGGATGTACCGTTTCCATCTGGTAAGTCAGAATTGGATTTTTGCCCGACATCAGATGCAAACCACCATCTGCGGTATTGATTTTAAGATCTGTATTCTGGTCCTGAACTCCGGAAATCCTCTTCAGGATAAAACTGCGTTTGGTATTCTTCGGAGTTTGTCCACTTAAAATAAACCAAAGTTTAGCTCCTGAAGCGGTTTCCAGCTGGCATGGAACCACAGTTTCAGATTTTCCAACCAGTTCGAATAATGCCAGTTTCAGCGAATCGGTGTTGTAATTAAACTGATCGAGTGAAACACTTACCGGGCAATCGGTCCGGTCGGAAATTCCGGCCTGAACTTCGAATTTTAACTGATCTTGTGCAGTAACTGAAATGAACATCAGCGCTGCTATGAATGTGAATAAAATCTTCATGTTATTGGTTCTCCAGTTTTTGAATGGTTTTAATAAATGCCTGCATGTTTTCGGTTGAAACGTTTTGCGGAACTCCCCCGCCACACGACCAGATGATCCCTTTTTTATCCTGAACCTCGTTCCACATCTGTTCGGTTTTTATCACAACCTCTTCCGGAGAAGCAGCCATCAGCACATCGCGGGGAGGAAGATTTCCGAGTAAAGCAACTTCAGGTCCGGCCAGTTCGCGGATTTCGTTGATGGAATGTTCGAAACTGAAATTGAACAGGTTCACGCCAATTTCTTTCAGGAATGGGGTGCTGATCAGACCTTGAGCATCGTTATGAAAGAAACGGACTTTTGTCTCGAAAGCATCAAAAATTGGTTTCAGGTATGGAACAACAAATTCGCGGCATTCGTCTTCTCCCACAAAGCCCACAATGTCGTCGAGCAACAGGATTCCTTCAATCGATGGAAATTGTTCTTTCTGAAGCCGCAACCAATCTACCGTAAATTCGGAAATCACTTTTAAAAGTTGATGAGCTTCGTCCGGATTCATCATCAGGGCCATCATAAATTCGGTGGTTCCCATCAGGAAAGTTGCGATGTTGAGCGGCCCGCGGGCAACTGCAAATTTTATTTCGTGCCCCATTTCGTGAATGGCAGGCTCAAATTCTTTCAGGCGCTGAAGGATAAAAGGCAGCAATCCGTCGAGCCTGGGATTCGGCTTTTTAACATTCGCGATATCTTCAATCGAATGGATGGTTTTATCGGCGTGCGGAAGGTTACTTTCGTACCAAACCTGCTTGGCGCCAAACGCCGACGGTTCGCTGCACATGCCGTATTCCGACCAGAATCCGGGAAGGAAAATAGTTTCAGGAAAAGTCTCGATGGCTTTTTTATTGGTTTCGAACCATTGTTTCCCGCTGGCATAATAATCAAGTGTGGAAATGCCCGCCCAGCCCGGCAGCCAGGGACTGTCAATGATAAAACCAACAGGTGCCGGTCCGTTGTGTTTCCGTTGGACCACATCAACCAAAATTTTCCATTGTTCGTTCGTCATTCGATTAGATTTAAGTTATTCAAATATACATGTTCAAAGACAGTTCAACCAGTATTATTTTAACAGGCATTTATATTATTTTTGCAGGCCACCAAATACTTCTCCGAATGAAAATCATGCACGAACAGGTAAGTTTTGCGCCCCGCTCCATGCTAAAAGTCAAGTGGGACGATTTTCCGCATTTCACTTATCCCTGGCATTTTCACAGCGAATATGAACTGGTTTATGTCCTGAAAAGTTCGGGGAAAAGGTTTGTTGCCGACAGCATAGAACCATTTGGAGAGGGAGACATTACGCTGCTCGGAAGCAATCTTCCTCACTTCTGGAAAAATGAAAATTTAAACGACAACCACAACCCGATGCGGGTAAATGCCATTGTGGTACAGTTTCACAAAGATTTTTTCAGGGAAGAAATAAGTTCGTATCCCGAATTTCACCGGATCAGCGAATTACTGAAAAAAGCTGAACGCGGCATACATTTCAGCGCTACTACCAGCGAAAAACTGGGGAAAATGCTGAAACGGCTCCTAAAACTGAACGGACTGGAACGAATGCTTTATTTCATCAAACTAATAGACACAATGGCCCGGACTGAAAATTACCGGATTCTGGCCAGCAAGGCCTATCAGCTCGAAGAACACAAGGAATTGAACAGCCGGCTCGATAAAGTGATGCATTTTATCAATACCAACTACCAGCGAAAAATAACCCAGGAAGAAATCGC
>JBASYJ010000013.1:0-4822 GCA_049277435.1 Prolixibacteraceae bacterium | reverse complement strand
TGAAAACGATCGAAAATGTAACTTTAAGCTCTGGAAATCCAATGCAGGCGCTTCAAGGCCGTGTACCCGGACTTTATATTGAAAAAACCGGTAGCCCGAATGCTGCCAACAGCCGGATTTTGATCCGCGGTGTGAACACTTTGGGCGACAACAATCCACTCTATATTATTGATGGAGTTCCGACTAAACGTCCGGAAGTTTTCCAAAGTCTGAATCCGGGTTCGATCGAATCTGTTCAGGTTCTGAAAGATGCATCCGCTTCATCTATCTACGGATCGAGAGCATCGAACGGTGTTGTGATCGTGACCACCAAAGATGGAGCAAACAAAACCGGAAAGGTGAATATTCAGTTCAATTCAAACCTTTCTGTTCAGTCTGAAAAATCTCAGCGTTACAAAATGCTGAATGCTGTCGACCGCGGTAAAGCATTATGGCAGGCTTCAGTAAACGATGGAATTGATCCGGCCAGCGGATATGGCGAAATCTATAATTTCGACTGGAATGGCGATTACAACAATCCTATCCTGAATAAGGTAACACCAAATCCTTATGTAGGTGGCGATCAGACTGTGCCTGTTGGCGATACCGACTGGCAGAAGGAAAGTTACCAGACCGGTTATGTCATCAACAATGATTTAACCGTTTCAGGAGGAAACGATAAATCATCGGTATTGATGAATGTTGGTTACCTGAAAAATACCGGGATGTTAAAATACACCAATTACGACCGGATCAGTGCACGTTTAAATGCTCAATCCAGCGCATTCAATAAAAAACTGAAGTTCGGAATGAATACCCAGATGGTTTCATCAAATGAAACTCTGGAAACACCCGATTTGGGAAGTGCTCCAACTCCGGGACTGGCCGTTACCCTGGCCCCGACTATTCCGATGTACACCACCACTGGTGAATATGCCGGACCAATCGGTTCAGGATATTCGGATCGTAACAATCCCGTTCACATGCAATACATTAACCGTTGGGACAATACAAACCGGACTTATTTGTTCGGAGATGTTTTCGCTGAACTGGAACTGGTAAAGAATCTGGTTTTCAGAACCACCCTGGGTTTGGATTATTCGATGCTGAATAAAAAGAATATCGAACCAAGTTTTGTTGAAGGATTTATTGCACGTTCAGTAAATAATATGTCGATTTATAACAGCGACTTTAAGAGTTACACCTGGTCGAACACTGCCAGATACAATTACAAAGTTGGTAAAAGTAGTTTCGGATTCTTATTGGGTCTGGAAGCTGTGAGCGACAATTTCAACGATTTCACCGGTTACAAGGAAGGATTTTCAACTCAAACCGAAGAATTCTTTGTACTGAGTGCAGGTACCAGCAATGGAAACAGTTTTGGAACAGCAACAGGCAGCCGTTTGTTCTCCGAATTCGGTAAAATTGAATACAACTACGCCGACAAATATCTGGCCTATGTTACCGTACGTCGTGACGGATCATCACGGTTTGGTAAAGACAACCGCTATGGTATCTTCCCTGCTGCAACCTTTGGATGGAGAATTATTCAGGAAGATTTTATGAAAGACATTAAAATTCTTTCGAACCTGAAACTTCGTGTTGGTGCCGGACGCGTAGGAAACCAGGATGTTGGTGATTTTGCCAGTCTTGGATTATTTGAACCACGTTACGGCGCTACTGCCAACCAGGTTTCTGCAATTTTCCATAACGACTTCTTCGACCAATACTGGAATGTTGGTTCAGCTTATTCGTTAAGTGGTGCCGATTCAGGAAATCTTCCTTCAGGTTTTGTTTCCGTTCAGGCCGGAAATTCAGCATTGAAATGGGAAACAACCGACGAGATCAACCTGGGTCTCGATTTCGGATTTTTCGACAGCAAACTGGTTGGTTCATTCGATTGGTTTAGCCGTAAAACAAGCGACATTCTGATTCAGCCACCTGTAATTTCAGCTTTGGGCGAAGGACAGCTTCAGTTCCTCAACGGAGCAACCAAATCAAATAAAGGTTGGGAATTCGCATTAAGTTACCGCAAAGATGTCAATAAGGATTTCAATTATGAGGTTTCGGCAAATGCCAGTCATTTTAAAGATAAAATCACCAAATTACCCGAAGAAGTAAGAACCGGTTATCCTGGTAATGCTGAACAAACTATTATCGGTCATTCAGAATTATCGATTTTCGGATACGTTTCGGATGGTATTTTCCAGAACCAGGGCGAAGTTGATTCTCATGCCACACAGGTTGGCGCTGCTCCCGGTAGAATTCGGTACAAAGACCTGAACAACGATGGCGCCATTGATGCGCTCGACCAGAAATTCATTGGTACTTTGCTTCCAAATATGGAATACAGTCTGAATGTAAGTGTAAATTACAAAAATTTCGATTTCGCTATTTTTGGTTCAGGAGTTTCCGGAAAAACAGGTTTCGATCCTTATACTTTCTACAACAACTTCATCCGTGGACGCGAAAATGTTGGACCTGGCGTTTTTGATGCCTGGACTCCGCAACACACCAACACTACAATTCCGGCTTTGACTTTGTCTGACGGAAACAATGAAACGAGGACTTCTGATTATTTCAATGTGAACACTTCGTATTTTAAACTTCGGAACATTCAGCTTGGCTACACCTTCAATTCGGCATCGATACAGAAAACCGGAATTGAAAAATTAAGGTTGTATGTGATGGCTGACAACCTGTTCTGGTTCAAAACCAAAGAATTTCAGGGACCCGATCCGGAAAGAACTGATGTGAACAGAATACCAGTTCCGACAACCATCTCTTTTGGTGTAAATGTTTCGTTATAAACTACTTAAATTAACTATCATGAATATAAAGAAAATATATATCGGTGCAGCTGTGCTACTTAGTCTGATGGCTACATCGTGTAACAAGTACCTTGAAACCGAACCACAGGGTTTTATATCTGCCGGAAGTCCAACTGTTGATGGAGCTGAAGGTTTGGTAACTGCTGCTTACGCCGGAATTGGCAACGACGATATGATTGGCCCGATGGCCAGCATGTGGGTTTATGGAAGTGTTCGTTCCGACGATGCATACAAGGGTGGCGGTGGAGTTTCGGATGTGGAACCGTTCAATTTTTACGAACAGTATAATCTGACTCAACCCGATCAAAGCTGGCTGGCCGGTCTTCCTTTCACCTGGGAAAATTTCTACAGCGCCATTTCACGGGCAAACACCGCATTACGCACCCTGAACCAGTTAACCGATGACGAGTATCCGCTCCGGAAAGTGAGAATCGCGGAAGCACGTTTCTTAAGGGCTCACTCACATTTTATGCTGAAAGTTTTATTCAACCGCGTTCCTTATATTACTGAAGAATTGTCAAACGACGAAATCAAACAGGTTTCGAATCAGGATTTGACCAGCGATCAACTCTGGAATAAAATTGGGGAAGATTTTCAATTTGGAGTCGACAACTTGCCTGCAAATCAACCGGAAATTGGCCGTGCCAACAAATTAAATTCAGCGGCTTATTTAGCCAAGGTAAGATTGTACCAGGCCTACGAGCAGAACGATAATCATCAGGTTACAAAAATTAATACAACCAGATTGCAGGAAGTCGTTACACTGACTCAAATGGTTATTTCTTCAGGAAAATATAACCTTCAACCCGACTTTGGTGAAAACTTCCTGAATGGATACGACAATGGTCCGGAATCAGTTTTTGCTATTCAGTTTTCGATCAGCGACGGAACAACTTCTGGACGTCTGAACTTCGAAAACGGATTGAATTATCCTCATGGTGCGCCTCAGTACGGATGTTGCGGATTTCACCAGCCAAGCCAAAACCTGGTTAATGCCTTCGCAACCGATGCTTCAGGATTACCAAAATTCAATACGTTTAACGATGTGGCTTTGAGTGCAGCCGACATTACTCCAACCGGCGTTACAGTTGATCCACGTATCGATCATTCAGTAGGAATCGATGGACATCCCTATAAATACAGGAATGAACCCGCTTATATTTTCAGCAACAGCTGGGTGCGCGATCCGGGTGTTTACGGCTATTTCCAGAGTATGAAAGAACAACAGGCTGCCGACTGTTCCTGCTACAAAAAACAAGGTCCGTTTATGGGTGTGTCAAAAAATATCGACATCATCCGGTATGCCGATGTTCTTTTGATGCAGGCTGAAGCTTACATTGAATTGGGCCAGCAGGATAAAGCCATGCCGCTCATCAACCAGGTTCGTGCAAGAGCTTCTGTAAGTACCGAAAGAACCAAACTGGCCAACGGAACTTCACCTTCGAATTACAAAATCAGTTTGTACGATGGTTCAAATCTGGCATGGTCGCAGGAAAATGCACGTACCGCTTTACGTTGGGAAAGACGACTGGAATTCGCTTTGGAAAGTCCACGTTTCTTCGACCTCGTACGTTGGGGAATTGCTGAACCTACCCTGAATGCTTATCTGGCCAAAGAAAAAACCAGAAAAGGTTTCTTAAATGGTGCCAAATTCACTGCCGGAAGAGACGAATATTACCCAATCCCACAACGTGAAATTGACTTCACCAAAGGATTATACAAACAGAATCCAGGCTACTAACTTTCAGATAAAAATTCATGGGGTGATTCATTTGAATCATTCCATGGATTTTCCTTTTAATGCATTTACATCCTTTATTTTCTATGTTATCCTTGGCCGTCTGCTTCAGCAGATGGATGGAAATCATCAATGTTCATGGCTTTAGCCACAATGTTTGCTAAAGCCCGGATACATCTTCTTCCTGGAAACCGTTGACAAAAGTCCCCGCCTGCCTCGGGCAGGAACTGCAAATGCTACTGAAGCTAGTTAATTTTAATTTGTAGTATGTATC
>JBASYJ010000012.1:0-6221 GCA_049277435.1 Prolixibacteraceae bacterium | reverse complement strand
TTTTAAAATTAACACTAGTTATATAACTAGATACAAATCTAATAAAAAAAGCAATCAGGGTAATCCAATTGCTTCATTTTTTTAAGGATATTTGTTCGATTATCTAGTCAAATGCCAAACTCAAGAGGGACGCACAGGCGTGCGTCCCTACAAAAACAAAAAAAATAAATTTATAATTAACAATGGCAAAATTTATTAAGATTAATCCCAACGATAACGTTGCAGTTTGTTTGGAAACTGGCCTGAAAGGTGAATCAGTTGAAATCGGCAACCAACAAATTGTACTTTCCGACGATATTCCGGTAGGTCACAAAGTTGCGCTCGAACCGATAGAAACAAATGCCGACATCATTAAATACGGCACACCAATCGGGCATGCCATTGCCGCTATTCAGGGAGGAAATCATGTGCATACGCACAACTTAAAAACGAATCTTTCCGGAACAATCATCTATTCATTCAACCAGAAACTGAACGAAATCAGGTATGCCAAACGCGAAATGACCTTTAACGGTTATCGCCGCAGCAACGGAAATTCAGGAATTAGGAACGAAATGTGGGTGGTGCCAACTGTTGGGTGCGTGAATGGACAGGCACAGCAAATAATCAACCGGTTTCAGAAAGAGGTTAATCCTGAAAATATTGATGCCATTGAAGTTTTCAAACACAATTACGGCTGCTCGCAATTGGGTGATGACCACATCAACACACAGAAAGCGCTGGCCGACATCATCAATCACCCAAATGCCGGTGGAGTTTTGGTACTCGGATTAGGTTGTGAAAACAATCAAATCTCACATCTGAAAAAGTTTATTGGCGATTACGATTCTTCCCGAATTAAATTTTTAGTTGCACAGGATGTCGAAGACGAAATTGAGGCAGGCGTGGAACTTCTGAAAGAAATTTACGGACAGATGAAAAACGATCGCCGCGAACCCATTCCGCTTTCAGAATTAAAAGTTGGACTGAAATGTGGTGGATCGGATGGTTTCTCAGGAATTACTGCCAATCCGTTGGTTGGGGTATTTTCTGATTTTCTGATTGCGCAGGGCGGAACAACCGTTTTAACCGAAGTTCCTGAAATGTTTGGCGCCGAAACCATTTTGATGGCGCGTGCCAAAGACGAAGCGACTTTCCAAAAAACGGTCAGTCTGATCAATGATTTCAAGGATTATTATACCCAGCACAATTTGCCGGTTTACGAAAACCCTTCACCGGGAAATAAAGAAGGTGGTATTTCAACGCTGGAAGACAAGTCGCTTGGATGTACCCAAAAAGGTGGAACAGCTACTGTGATGGACGTCTTGAAATATGCCGAACCAATCAAAGTAAAAGGTCTGAATTTACTTTCAGCTCCCGGGAATGATCTGGTTGCCGCATCGGCTCTGGGATTCAGCGGTTGTCAACTGGTTTTATTCACCACCGGCCGCGGAACTCCGTTTGGAAGTTTTGTTCCAACCATGAAGATTTCGACCAATTCGGCTTTATTCAATAAAAAGAAAAACTGGATCGATTTTAATGCCGGACAACTGCTCGAAGATAAAACGATGGATCAGTTACTTGAAGAATTTATTCAGTTTATCATCGAAGTTTCGGGCGGTAAAAAACTGAGACACGAAGAAAGTGGATTTAAAGAAATTTCAATTTTCAAAACCGGAGTGACCTTATAGAAAGTTCCAGGTTTCAAATTCCAGGTTCCAGGTGGATATTACCTGGAACCTGGAATTTGAAACTATTTTGATCTTGCCATTATTTCCAGGCACATGCGGCTGTTGTGGTACGGGCATTTCCAGAAACCAGCTTTATCTTCAGTCCGGTTAGCAATTCCGTCGTCCGAAACACTCCAGAACCACTCCCCTTTTTCGCGGTCGATCAGATTTTCAGAAATGTATTTCCAGTTCATTTCTGCTTTCGTCAACCAGTTTTTATCACCGGTTAATTCCCAGGCATTCAGGAAACCAACCACCGCCTCTGCCTGTCCCCACCAATGGCGGTCTTTATCCAGATGGCCGGTTGAATTATCCTTTTCATAAACGATGCTTCCATCTGGTTGCAAGCCTTCGCAGGCAGCCTTTGCGATTCCGACACAGATAAACTGAACTTCGTCCAGCAATTCCTGATCACCCAGCACACGGGCAGCCTCGTCAATCAGCCAGGCAGCTTCAATATCATGTCCATAGGAAATAATTTCGCCTTTCGGATTCCAGTTTTCATCAAAAAACAAGTCGAGGTGTTTCGTCTTACGATTGACAATTTTTTCAGTAAAAATAAGGATCAGGTTTCGCAATTGTTTGCCCAGTTCGTCATCTTTCCATACACGATACAAGTTTGTATAAGCTTCCAGAATATGCAGATGCGTATTCATGGTCTTCTTTTCATTCGCGTCTTTTTCGCTTAACCGCAGATCCTCAAGTAAGTTCCAATCGCGGCTGTATGCTTCAAAGTAGCCATTCAATTGCCGGTCGAAACTACGGTTTTCAATCATCCTGAAAAGCTCAATGGCAGTATTCAGGCTTGATTTATCGCCTGATGCCCGGTAGTGTTCGGTAAAGGCGTAAATAAAAAATGCCTGCGAATAAATTTGCTTTTTGGTGTCTACTGGTTTGCCGTCAAATGAGATTGTCCAGTAAGTCCCACCAAATTCAGGATCGAAAAAATGTTCCAGAATACAGGCTTTGGCCCGGTTGGCCATTTCAAGATACAAAGGATTTTTTTCCTGAAGATATACAGACGAAAAAGACCAGAGTATCCTTGCATTCAGGATTCCGCCTTTGTCAGCAGTTGGAATAAGCTGATCATTTCCATCAATTCGACCATAAAAACCACCATACTGGTGATCAATCATTTTTCCGGACCAAAATGGCAAAATATTATTTAGAAGTTCATTCTGAACTTCGGTTTTAAGCTGCATTAAATTTGGAGTCATTTTCTAGTTTTCTTACTTCTTTGGTGAAGATTATCTTATTTCTGTCGGGAGGCAAATTGATGGTTCAAATTTCTGAATTTATGGGCCAGGAGACATTGTTCCAATTTTCCGGAGGAAAAGCATTAGGAGTAGAAAATGGGGATTTCAATATTGGTATTGTCCCGTACGGGACAACATATTTTAACCTCATTTACTTTCTACCCACATTTTATTTCTAACGGAATAGTCAAATAAAATTTAACCATTCTGAAAATCATTCTATTTTTTCCCTCTCCAATCGGCCAGTTCACTGCTGATTTGCACCATCTTTTTCTCACTCAGCGGATAAATCAGCATAAAGCCAACACCTGCCAAAGTTCCAATTGCCGGATAAAAACTCAGCATCATGCGGATGCCTGTTTGGGCAGTTTCAGTCTGATCGACATTGGCCTTAAATCCATAATATCCAAGCAACCAGCCAACCAGGGCACCGCCAATGGTCCATCCGAATTTTTGCGACATGGACGAGGCTGAGAAGATCAATCCGGTTGCCCTGCGTTTGGTTTTCCACTCTGAATAATCTGCCGCATCAGCATACATCGACCAGATTAGCGGGAAAGTAATACCGGCACACATACTAATCAGGAATTGCATCACAAAAATGAGGGCAGTGCTGTTTTTATCGATAAAATAAAAATAGATACTAAAGACTGTAGCCAGAAGCATGGCGCTCAGGAATGTTCCTTTTTTCCCCATCCGATCGGAAACAGGTTTGGCCAAGACTACGCCAACAATGTTGGCCGCCTGTCCCAAAACAAAATACAAGCTGCTGATTGTGGCAAATTTATGCCCCAGGATACTGAAATTGAAGCTATCATCGCTGATGACGTAGTATTTAAAATAGTACATCGCAGCTCCATCGCGGATTGAGTTAAAGAAAATTGAAGCGATCCCGGCACCCAGCAAAATGAACCACGGACGGTTTTTCAGCAGGTCTTTCAGGTCATGTTTAAGCGATGTTTTTTCGGTCATGGGTTTTATCCGCTCGCTGGTCCACGAAAAGGTAAACCAAAAGAAAAGTATGGCTACCAGCGCAAAAACAACGGCGGCAAATTGCCAGCCAATCTGAAGATTGACCTGTCCACCGCCCAGGGTGCTAAAAATATCAACCAGTGGTTCGGCGGCAGCCAGAACGAGTAAACTACCACCAAAAGCGAAAATAAAACGGAATGTTGCCAAAGAAGTGCGTTCTTTTCCATCAGCCGACATGACCCCCATCAACGACGCATATGGCACATTGATCAGGGAATAAACCATCATCATCAGTGAGTAAGTAATGTAAGCATAAATGATTTTTCCGGTGGTACCCATATCCGGAGTGGTAAACGTAATGACTCCCATGATGCCAAACGGAACCATGACCCACAATAAATAAGGTCTGAATTTTCCCCACTTGGTTTCGGTCCGGTCGGCAAGGATTCCAACGAACGGATCAAAAGCCGCGTCCCAGATCCGGGTGACCAGAAACATGGTTCCGACAACAACCGCAGAGATACCAAAAATATCGGTATAAAAAAACATCAGGTACATCGAAAACAGCTTCCAGAACATGGACGAAGCAGCATCACCAAATCCATACCCAATCTTTTCTTTCAGGCTAAGTTTATCGAGAGTCATATAGGTTTTAGTTTAAAAGTTCAAATCAAACACAAAGCCACGAAGGCACTAAGAAGAGATGATTTCAAATCAAACATTGAAATTTGTGTCTTTGTGACTTCGTGTTTAAATTTTAAAGGAAACTATTTATCTCCCAATATAGCCAGATTTTTTGCAATCTGAGTTTTCAATGTTTCAACCGAAGCAGCCGAGCGATAACCATCAGCGGGTGAATTCAGACAGTAATCAACCAATTTATCGATCGTCGAAGTGGCCACGTGCATCCGGGTATCCGATGAAGCGTAATAAATAAAAACAGTTCCATCCTCATCGGCGATCCAACCATTGGTGAAAAGCACATTTGAAACATCGCCAATGCGTTCTTCGCCAATTGGCCCCATCAAATGACCGGCAGGCTCTGCAATCAGTTTCGAAGGATCCTGAAGGTCGGTCATATACAAATAAATAACGTAGCGTAAACCAGCCGCGCATCCCCGTACACCATGAGCCAGATGCAACCAGCCTTTATCCGTTTTTACCGGATGTGGACCTTCGCCATTTTTCACCTCTTTAATGGTGTGATAATACCGGAAATTGATGATTTTTTCCTCTTTTACTTCCGCGCAGGTCATTTCGTCGATAAGCGCCCAGCCAATGCCGCCGCCACTTCCGGCATCAATAAAACCGTCCTGTGGGCGGGTATAAAGCGCGTATTTTCCGTCAACAAATTCGTTGTGAAGTACCACATTTCGCTGCTGACTTTTTGTTTTTAAATCCGGAAGGCGTTCCCAGTCCTGCAGATCTTTGGTACGAACAATTCCTGCCGCTGCCACTGCCGAAGACAAATCACCGGGTGCAGCATTCGGATCTTTCCGTTCGGAACAGAAAACACCGTAAATCCAGCCATCCTGGTGAGCTGTCAAACGCATATCGTAAACATTGGTATCCGGTTCATCCGTTTCAGGAATGGTAACCGGAAAATCCCAGAACCGGAAATTGTCAATTCCGTTTGGGCTTTCGGCAATTCCGAAAAACGATTTCCGGTCAACACCTTCGACACGGACAACCAAAATGTACCTTCCATTCCATTTTATCGCTCCTGAATTCATGGTGGCATTCATTCCGATGCGTTCCATCAGATACGGATTCGTTTGTTCATCCAGGTCGTACCGCCAGATTACAGGCGTATGCGCATTGGTAAGAATTGGATTCTTGTACCGGTCGAAAACTCCGTTTCCGTTTTCAAGCTTTTCATTTTTGGCCGATAACAACACTTCCTGATCAGCAAAAAGTTTTTCGATTTTTAATCTGAAATTTTTATCCATTTCGTATACTTGTTTCGTTTGATTTTAATTCTGTTGATCCTGATATAAAAATCAGCAATACAAATTAAAACTAAAATAGGCGGAAACCTTAATACTTTTCGGATAAAACATGATACTATTCCATCATATTATAAAAACATTCCGGTTAAATTTCGAAAATCAGAACAAAAAATCTGGAATAAAAAGGATGAACTCAGCTCAGCTTTATTGGATCAGATGACATTGTTGTGGGGAACGGAGTAAATTTTAATCTTTGTTAAAAAAAACAGAGATAGAAATGTCGTTAGAAAAAGATCCATACCAAGATTTAATTAAACTTCTTTTACCAGCCGAGA
>JBASYJ010000011.1:0-25331 GCA_049277435.1 Prolixibacteraceae bacterium | reverse complement strand
TGATGTGCAAGCTTTTTGTCTTGAATCTAGCAATTTCCTTGCACTTATCAAAGCAATATCCACTGAAATTAACAAGTAATTTATTGACATTCAGTGGTTAATATCTTTATTCAGCTAACCCTAATTATACTAAATCGGTTCAGAATTTATTTGGCAAACTGAAGTCCTTGCAATTTATTCCAGTCTCCTCTGGTAAAATCAGGGATTTCAACCGGCACCGAACCATTTCGTCCTGAAAGTTCAGTTAATTCAGTCAAACAAGACCATTCTGCAGCATCATATACATCCTGATCAAGTGGAAGGCCGTTTCTAAGACAATAAATAAGCCGGGAATCCATGATAAAATCCATACCTCCGTGACCTCCTACTTTTTTTGCCTGCTCGCCTACTTCGCGAACAATAGGATGTTCATAGGCACTTAATAAACTATCCATTTTAACCTGGGATAAAAAATTGTGAGCCGCTGGTTCCAATGCGATTCCCTGTATGGGATATTTTTGTGCAAATCCCTTTGTTCCACTTATCATGTGAATGCGGTTATACGGACGAGGACTGGTCACATCGTGCTGAATCATAATCGTTTTACCTTTCTCCGTACGAATCAAGGTAGTATTCATATCGCCTAAATCATAATTGATTTTGGCAGAATCAGCATCTTCTCCATATTTTTCCTTAGCGTATTCTGTCATTCCAAATTGATTGGTTGACATGGATACCAGAGTATTCATTTTATCGCCGCGATGAATGTTCAACACCTGACAGATTGGGCCCAATCCATGGGTTGGATAAGGATTGCCTGTGTGATTTTCACTTAGTTTAAGCCTCCACATATCCTGATAACCACCTTTTTCCGGAGTTTCAAAGTTAAGGAAACGTAAGTCGTGAATGTAAGCGCCTTCCACGTGAACGACTTCTCCGAACACACCTTTTTGAGCCATGTTCAGTGTTGCCATTTCAAAAAAATCATAGCAGCAATTTTCCAGCATCATACAATGTTTGCGCGTCTTTTCCGCGGTATTTACCAATTGCCAGCACTCATTTACTGATGTAGCTGCCGGAACTTCGGTTGCGACGTGTTTGCCATGTTCCATCGCATAAACGGCCATGGGAGTATGCAGTCCCCAAGGTGTGCAAATATAAACAAGGTCCACATTTTTCAGATCACATGCTTTTTTCCAATCATCGGGGCCATCAAAGAATTCCAGCGCCGGCTTTTTGTTGTTTTCAGATAAAACCTTTTGTGCTTTTTTCACAAAATCTTTATTGATATCGCAAAGCGCAACCACTTCAACTCCTTCCTGAAACATGAAACGCCGAAGCGCTTCTGAACCCCGCATTCCTAAACCGATAAAGGCAATGTGTACGGTGGGAATCGGATCGCACCGCAATTGAAGAACACTGGTTTGTCCTGCCGGTCGGATTGGGGTGGCAAAACGAACAACCTGCGATTTGAGGTTTGTTTCATTTTGAGCTTGCAAGGGTATCTGCAAAAATGCTATAACACTCAAAACCAGAACGGTAAACACAAATATCCGAAATTTTAAGATTTTTTTCATACTGATTTAATTTTTTATAGTTTTTTGAACCACAGTAGTTCGTCAATCGAAACATCGAACTGCTTATTCTCCGGGCCTTTAATTATCACCCCTTTATTGCTTTTCCATTTCCCCTTCGGGAAAACTACGTTTCTTCTTGGCCCTTTCTCAATCATAGGACATACCATGATATTATCGCCCAACATAAACTGATCTTTACAGTTTTCAAAACCCTGATTTGGGAATGAATACTCCATGTTATTTACAATCGGCTCTCCGGTTTGAGCACTGATTTTCGCCAATCTCATAATTTCGGGGACGAAAGTCTGCCTGATTTCCACTGCCTTTTTGACTGCCAGTAAATGGTCCTTATCCAACACCCGCCAGGGCGCTACCGAAAATTGCATCATTGGCATTAAAGCCTGGCACTGGGCAGAGCGCACGATCAAATCCTGATCTAATTTTCCACCTGAAATAAATGAAGAGTAGTCACCACCGCCAATCATATCCGGACATGAAAAGGCATAACCTAATATAGAGGATGTTGTAATATGTGGAATTAGCTTTCCGAGATCTTCCCAGGTGTGCAGTTTGTCGCGAAGCCGTTCAACCAAAGGTTCATTTCCCCGTTTCCACATGGCGCGGTATTCATTCAGTGGATAATCCAATCCGAATAATCCCCAAAGTTCGCAATGTTCATTGGCCGAAATAGGCTTATTAGCCAGTGCATTGTTGCTATAAAATTCCGGATCTCCTGCATCAAATTTAAACCCATCCAATCCATACTCCTTCACCATGTATTCTAACTGATGTTTATACCATGCGACAGCCTCCGGATTAGAGAAATCCATCACCATACTAAATCCGTTCCACCAATTGACAATTGAAGGGATTTTGGCATCCGACCACTTCATATCCATGTTTCCTTCATTACTCATCAGCACCAGTTTGCGCTTCACCAAATCCCTTGATTCTTCTGTATCAGGGCTAATAAACGGACAAACCCACAACATAACTTTAAAACCCAAGCCGTGTAATTCATTCACCATCGCACGGGCATTAGGGAATCTATCCTTTCGGAATTCAAACTTGCCGTAATAAGGTGCCCAGTTGTCATCGATCATCAGTACGCCGGCAGGAAATCCATTGTCAATAATGTCGTGAGCGTATTTTAATATGTCTTTTTGATTCTGATTGTAAATGAGTTCAATCCAGGTATTGTATTGCGGACTTTTAAAAAGTAACGAGTCCGGAAGTTTACCCATCGCGGGGAAATATTTTTTGGAAACAGCAAGGTAAGCCTCTTTCAGGTTGGTTCCATGCTTTTCAATGTGGAGGCTATCGGAGAATTCAGAAAGCGTGATTTCATTGTTTTTGATCCCGAAAGCAAATGGAGAATTGCTCCAGACAGATCTTCCTTTAGTAGATAAAAATAAGGGCGCAGCCTGGTTCGTCTTGGTATCTCCATTCAGATTGATAATATAATCCTTTGCAAAAGGCATCTTTTCTCCTTCGTTAACAGCGCCGCCAAACCACTTTTCATCCTGTTCAACGGGTATTCTCTTAACCGACTGAGCATTCAGTACTATCACGTACATGCTTACAATAACGAAAAGCATCATTTTCTTCATCTGCACCATATCTTTTATATGTGTTTAAAAATTAAAAAAATAGCTAACAACAAGGTAATTGTACCCCGTTGTTAGCTAAAATTTAAAGAACGATTACAGTGGTGTGAATACGACTGTGAATTTTTTATCGTTAGTTGGAATCAGTGTAAAATTGGCACCGTCTAAATTCACTTTATCCCAGGTGAATCCGTCTTTAAAATCAACTGTTACCTTATAAAATGCTGATTCTGCAGGTACCGGAAGTTTGATATTGTCATTCAGATTTTCGACCCCGGTAAAGTATTTGGCAAAGAACTGCATTTTAGCCGCATCAGTAGTTTCCGGAGTTGCTGCATAGAATGAAACATCACCACCCCATGGTAGAATATACAGAGTAGCTTCATAAACGTTTGTTGTTCCTTTTCGGTACAGTGTCATTCGCGTTGATGGGTTCCAGCTATGTCCATCATCTTCGTATTTACCCCAGCACCAGCCATCCATATAAATCGCATCCGGATAACCGGTTTCTTTCCTTACATAAATATTCCCGGAGAACGCATCAATACGAACAAAGTATGAACCAGATTCCTGAATAACTGTCCAGGTTGCATTGCCTTTTCCGCTAAATACATCAGGATCGCAAAAAGCAGTAGCCAAATTAACTCCCAGAGCAGTAATTGTCTGGCCTTTGGTTAAATCCATGGTGCCATCGTAAACGAAATAGTTACCAGCCACAATGTTTAAAGTTTTGCCGGCAAATGTCATGGTAGGAACAACAAGCGCCCCACTGAGGAAGATTCCGTCATTGGTATATTCAAGTGTTTTTGTACCATCTTCCAATCTTACTTTGTTGATTGTTGTACCGTCGCTCATAACCTTAATGGTATAAGGACCACCATCAGTTATCACAAAACTGGCAGCTTTATCATCGGCTCCTGTAACAATCTTGCCACCTGAGAAAACAATGTATTGTTCAGCTCCCGGTATTTTGAAACGGAATGTTCCGGCCACAATGGCTCCCCACATGTCATCTTCCGGATCTCCAGTACCGGTACTTGGAGCGGTCCATGTCCACATTTTCCTTGTACCGATGGAAAATCCACTCATTTTCATTTTGGCTCTTTCGGTACTTATCTCTCCGTCAGCCCAATGGCCTGAAATATTACCTAAAATGTACAGACTTTCACCCATTGGATTCCATGTTTGAATTTCACCAAGAGTTAAATCAAAACTTACCGGATTGAATGAAATTTTAAAATATTCTTCCGTTTCTTTACCCAAAGCAATATCATTTGCTCCCATTGCCTGGATCGTGGTTCCTTCAAGGCCCCATGCCAATCCGGTTTTATCGGCCTTTGCATAGATCTTGCCTACAGCATTGGCAGGGAAGAATTCTTCGACTTCAAATAGCTGACCGTTTTTCTTCATGGGGTAAGCAGTTCCACTTATGACAAGGTATAACTGATCAAAAACAGGCAGACTTATATTCTTAATAACTATGTCTTGCGTGATTAAAGCATCTGCCGAATTTTTTACCGAGACACTTATAGTCATATCACCTGCCACAGCATTTTTAGGCAATGCGATTGGAATATCTGCATTCAGCGCGAATGTTTTTCCAGTTAACATATTTGTCGATTCATAAACAACACCGCCCGCATTGCTCATCGTAATAGTATAGGAGCGTAATCCGGTCCCATCGGAAAAATTACCGGTGAGCGTTACCGCATCTCCATATTTTAAACTGGCTTCAGGAGTAACTTTTAAGTTCTCGATCTTAGCTTTGCCTGCATTGGGGTCAACAGGATCTTCATCGGATTTGCATGAGGTATAGACACCTAGCATGACCGTTAATAACACTAATGCTAAATACTTCAAGTTCTTTTTCATAAGGCTTATTTTTAATAGTTCAAAATTTGATTATGATACTAGATTGATTGTAACAAATAGTTGTTTTTAAATTTTGTGATTTTTAATATCTGCATTACATAGAATTAGCATGTAATCCTTTGTTTGTCAGAATTATAAAGTCTATTTCTTAAACATCAGGGTTCCTGAATAGCTGCCAGTCTTATTTTCGGGTGCCACCTGAATTTTAATTCCCAGTTTATTGTAACCGGTGGTTTCTTCCCAAACATCCTTATTTGCCAGGCGTATCGAATAGGCAGGATTTGAATACAAACTTTCTTCCGGATCCGCTAAATTCAGGTACAGATCATATTCTCCGTTGGGCATGTCATTTGGAATACCAACTTCAGTATCAATTGCATTCTCAACCAATGGTTTCCAGAACCGGGCTTCAACGTCAAGTTTCACTTTATACACTTCACCCGACACCCCGTTCTTTAAGACAAGTTCCACTAATCTGGGATTATATAAGGAAGCATACCCCATGTTTTTTAAAATGATGCGGGCAGTGAAAGAATCACCCTGGGCAACCTTTTCGGAATATTCGGCTGAAAGGAGTTGGAAACGATAACCCAATTCACGGATAATATTATTCATTCCACCCTGTACAATCCACTGATCATTGACGCCCCGGTAATAATCTTCATTCAGGTAGCTCCATCTCAGGTAACGCATATCGTTTTGAGCTTTTGTAGCATCGGCAGCGCTGACTCCATCGGGTGGACAAGTCTCCCCTCCAATGGGCACATACAAACACTCTTTATTGAGGTATGCCTTGTCCACATCTACATTGTTATAGGTCCCGTAATCAGTAGGACTGGCTAAAAAACAATCGTTGTGAAAACCTACCCGGGCTATATTCTGGCTGCCAAACGCTTCCTCTTGTTTCAGATTAGTGGTGCGTTGAAAAAATTCCCTTTTATATTCGGGTGTGCGCACCTGTACCATTCTTCTGACCGGAAGGCTTTCAAGTAGTTTATTCAAGACCATATACCTGCTTCCGGAGTTATTCAATCCATTGGTGGAGTAATACCATTCGCCCCACGATCCAATAAAACCGGCTTGTAAAACAGCTATCACGTCAGCATTTTTCTCCAAATAAGGCTTGAGTTGATCCAAATGTCCCAGAATAGTATTCAGTGGAGCATCTGGTTCATTTTGTCCTTCGGAATAGGCAAAACGTAAAACACATTTCATTCCCGATTGGCGGATTGTTGCCATGTCCTTATCGAAATCTGTCAGCGCTTGTTGGGAAAGTGGTGAACTCTTAAAGTTTTTCAGATAGAAATACCTGAAAATTAAAGAGATGTTATTATTCCGATAGGACTTTAAAGTAGCTGAACTCAAAAATCCGGTACCAGTTCCCAAATTGCAGGAGGAGTATTTATAAAAACCCCGTTCCGGATTAGGAAATATGGTTTCGTCAGCTTCGTAACTGATAACCCTGGACTCCGCAGGTTCAGGTATGGTGGTTTTTTTTGTACAAGTTATACATCCCACGAATAGGAATAAACCTAATGCCGTTAATAGAATAGTGGATTTCATCTTTTTATGTATTTTATTTATTCGGCATAGCCCGGATTCTGTTTTACTTTTCCTTTACCATCCACGATTACTGAGAGTGGAAGCGGATAGAGGTATTTATATTTGGATGCATAAGGAGCCACGTTGTTGTTCAGCATCAAAACGCGATCGAATAACTTGTCGAATCGGATCAGGTCGGCTCTGTACTGACCGCTTTCACACCAGAATTCATGGCTGCGTTCGGTAAGCAGCTGATCGATAAAAGCTTCATTGGATGTGAAGTCAGCCAGATGTTTTTCAGGGACCTTAGCTCTTCTTCGTACCTGATTCATGAGCTCCAATGCTTCTGCATTTACAGCTCCTCCTGGTTTCAGAACAATGGCTTCGGCCAGTGAAAGCAGCACCTCCGGATAACGGTAAAGAACGATATCCGTATTGCTGAAACCTCCATTTCCCGGAACGGTGGGATCCATCTTATACTTTTGTGGGAGAGGGCCTAAATCCAGGGTAGCACCCGGATTCTGCCTGTTAATAATGCTGTTGTCATTTGAACTTTTATATTCGGTGATCAGGTAAGTTTTTCTTGTGTCAGTGGCCTCGAATGTATCATAGAACCACCAGGTACTTTGTACTGTACCCCATCCTTTAACAGGTGAATCTGAATCGGGAGGCATACACATCATTAGCCACTGCGAGGTATTCGGTCCGGCAGGTGAGGAAGGAATCACAAAAATATATTCCGGATTATTCTTATTCATTCCACCCAATTCGAATAGCGAAGGATAACTGTCAACTAATGAATAACCATATTCAGCACCCATCACTTCACGGGCAACAGTCTCCACTTTGTTGTAATAGGCTTTGTCATTTACTGTTTCATGAAGGTAAAGGCGAATTAACAAGGTTTTGGCCAACCCTCTGCTGAACTTGCCATATTCGGCAACTTTTGGGAGAGGTAGATGTTCTCCGGCAAATATCAGGTCAGCCTCAATAAATTTAACCATTTCTTCGTTGGTAAGGCGGGCCAGTGGTTCTTCCTTCAGCGGGTTCTTTAGTACTTCCAAAGGAGCAATTACCAGCGGGCCAAACATATCAAATAAAATATAGGACAAATATCCCCGTGCACAGCGAACTTCAGCAATATATTTATCCTTGATTTCCTGGCTCAGGTCGCTATTCTCTATAGCATCTATAACCAGAGTACAGCGGCTTATTTTGCTAAAAAAACCGTAAGGGGCTTCCCTTGTATAGTAAAAAAAGGTTATCTCGCCATTGGTTTCATTGAAAGATAACTCTGTACACAACTTCTGAGCCCCAAACTTCCCGGCAAGAATTTCTGTGGTACAGTCGTTCACAAACATCTGGCCCCTTTCCGAATCGGAGTTGATACCATCCCACCAGTTTCCCCGCAGTGGATAATAGCACGACAAAACCATTGCTTTTATATCTGCTTCTGTCTTTGGAAAAATCGATGGATTAATTTCCGAATAATCTATGGGCGTAAGTTCGTTACAACTCAACATGTTGAGAGTAAGCAACAATATAATTAGTGATCTGTATTTCGTTTTCATACTGATTTGTATTTTAGAATAAGACTAAAATTTAATATCGAGACCTAGGGTAAATGTTCTGGCATTTGGATATGCAGCAGCATAGGAATCTGTTTCAGGGTCAAGTCCTGTATAAGGTGATATCACCAACACATTGTTCACATCCATATAAACCCTAAAACTCGAGAATACTTTTTTAAAGGCATTCGACGGTAAAGTATAGCCCAACGTAATATTCTGCAAGCGGATAAACCAGGCATTCTGGTAGAACCAATCTCCGTAACTATACCTGGACCAGCCATAAAATGAACTTGGATAAACGGTGGATGGATTATCCGGAGTCCAGCGTTTGTTTAATATGCGTAATCCATTGTACCCGTATTGAGCAATTCCATCAGCTGAGGCTCCAAAGGACATATAGGTCGGGTCCATCATGTTCCGATCGAACATGCCATTAAAATCGAAACTGAAATCAAAGTCTTTGAAATGAAAATGATTGGAAATACCGGCTATATATCCCGGATCAGTTGTTCCCATTAACCGGGTATCAGCATCGTCGATTATTCCATCGGCCTGGCCTAAAAGCATGAACCTCCCGTTCTCTACGACAGGATCTCCATTTTCATCCCGTTTATATCCATTGATATCAGCAATAATTAATTGACCAGGTTTTAAATCAGGCTGAGCTTCAGGAATAGGATCACCTACCTGCAGAATCCCAACTGCTATACGGGAATAATTGGAGCGAATTGGATCAGTGGCATTCTCATATACGGTTGGCTTCCAGTCACCTGTTCTTTCTTTCCAGCGGTCGCGATAAAAGGAGAAAGTCATATCGGTAGTCCACCTGAAATTCTTGCCTGTAATATTCTTTGTATTAATGGTGGCTTCAAATCCCTTGCTCTGTGTTTTACCAATATTTGCCATTACAAAACTGACATCGTGATAGGCATTCAGTGGTTTAAAATTTAATAAATCAGAAATTACTTTATTGTAATACTCAAACGAAGCTGAAATCTTACTGTCAAGCATGGCTACATCCACTCCAAAATTATACTCGGTAGTTGTTTCCCATTTTAAATCCGGATTTTCAAGCCGTGCCTGGAATACGCCTATTAATGGGATATTATCTGAATTGTTCCATGCCGGAGAAGCATAGTAAGATGCAAAAGCGTTGCTTCCAATATCCGAGTTACCTGTCTGACCAAAGCTTGCACGAAATTTCAACATCGAAAGCGTAGGACGGGCGAATGCCATAAATGATTCTTCAGCCATGTTCCAGCCAAGAGCAACCGATGGAAAATATCCCCATTTGTTGTTTTTGGCAAAGACACTTGCCCCATCAGCTCGAAGCGTTGCGGTAAAAAGATATCTATCGGCAAGGGTATAATTGATCCTGGTAAAATACGACATCAGACTATTCTCATTTCCCAGTGATCCTACAATTTTAGTCCCTTCACCGGCGTTCAGGTTATTCCATCCAAATCCATCGGTAAGAAAATTGTTGTTTCCTAAATTGTTTCCCGAAACTTTGAATTTCTCTGCGGAAAAACCGGCCAACAAGCCAAACTGGTGTATATCTATAGTCCTGGAATAGTTGGCAGTACCTTCCAGCAAATATTGTTCATTTAAACTTTGATTAATGGTAGCAATACCACCTGCAAGACCACCATGCAGCGTTGTTTTAGGCATGTAGGTTTTACGGCTTTGATTGGCAATATCAGTTCCAACGTTTAGTTTAAGCAAGAGTCCTTTTACCGGCTCTGCCGTCACATTGGCATTGGCAAGTATTCTGTCCATCAATCCTTTATCCTGTACGGTAAGCAAGGAATAAGGATTAGGCTGTGTTGGCAGCAGTGGGTTGATGGGATAATTTCCAAACTCATCAATGGCCGAAATATGTGGTCCCATTTGCACTGCCGCACGCAGTAAACCTGATTTTTCCCATGGCCGGTCACCCAGTGGAGTATTATCATTGTCAATGCGGCTGAGAGTTAAATTAACTCCCATTTTAAAATATTTATTGATCACCTGATCCAGGTTCATCTTACCGGTATATCGTTTCATTTCAGAATTCTTGATGATACCCTTGTTATCAAAATAATTCAGGGACACCATAAATTTGGTTTGATCACTTCCGCCCTGAACACTTAAGTTGTGCTGTTGAATGCTCCCGTCACGGGTAACAAGATTAACCCAATCGGTTCCGGCACCGGCTCCTGAAATCTGGGTGTCAGTATAAGGCAACCGGTAAGCTACCCCATTTTTAGGAGAAGCCATCGCTGCTTCAAGCGAACGATCTCCATAAGGCAACACTGCATTTTCCCACATCCACATATCCCAGCTGGAATTGTTTTTGGCCGACATCCATTCTTTTAAACCATATACATCAAAAATATTGGTGTGTTTTTGAATGGCCGATGAAGTGGAATAGCTTACAATCGTCCGTCCGGCAGCACCACGTTTAGTGGTAATCAATACTACTCCATTGGCAGCCCTTGAACCATAAATGGCCGATGACGATGCATCCTTCAGCACCTCAACAGAGGCTATGTCATTGGGATTGATAAAGTTCAATATACTCTGCGTACCCGCATCGAGGCGTTCATTTCCGCTGCCCGGCTGATCGAGTGTTGCAATTGGAAACCCATCCACAATATAAAGTGGCTGATTACTTGCATTGACCGAACCGGCGCCGCGAATTAAAATATCAAGTCCGCCACCAGGCTGGGCGCTGTTTTGCGAAATGCTGAGCCCCGCTGCTTTTCCCTTTAAAGCAGAGCCAATTGAAGATACAGCTGTAACATTCATATCAGAAGCCTTAACAGAAGAAACGGCTCCAGTCAAATCCCGCTTTTTTACTGTTCCGTATCCAACGGCAATTACCTCTTCCAGGCCCACCGTTTCCTCTTCCATCACCACATTGATGGTATTCCTTGTTCCAACAATAATCTCCTGCATCTTCATGCCTAGAAACGAAAATTGCAGGGTTGCATTGGCAGGTACATTGGGTAGGAAATAATTTCCATTGGTGTCGGATATCGTTCCAGTGGTAGTTCCTTTAACCAATGCTGCAACGCCTGGCAGAGGAGCCCCCGATGAATCGGTTACTTTGCCCGAAACAGTTATTAGCTTTTGATTGAGTTGAGATTTCATCTCAAAATTGTTTGCCTCAGGCGTTGCCAGAACAATTTGCCTGCCCTTTACGGCATAAGTAACATTTGTTCCTTCAAAAATCTTGTCCAATACTTTTTCAATCCTACTTTCACGCAATTCAAGATTAATCTTTCTGTTTACATCAATAATTTTTTCGGAGTATAAAAAGAAAAAGTCGCTCTGGTCCTCAATGGCTTTCAATGCATCGCTAACAGAAGTGTTCTTCAAATCTAAAGAAAGTCTGGCCGTTTGGGAATATGATTCTGAAGCAATTGCCCCCAAAAACGAAAACAGAATAATAGTTAGTGTTAGTTTCATTTTTAATGAGATTTTTAACCCGCCGGGAAATGAATTCCGGGGGGAATGGTACCATTCCTTTTTTTTCATATTTTTGTTTGCTTAAAGGTTTAATAATTGTCAAGTTATTTCATCTCTGGCAGGAAAATGGTCGCACATTTTCCTGCTTTTTTTTTGGATTCATTTTTTAGCTATAGGCCTTTATTTTTTAGGGTTCAACTGGTTTTACTATTTAAGGTTGGTTGGTTTTTAACCCGATTAATACCTTTTGTTTTGCGAAGCTGCCATCCGGGGCCTTTTCTCTTGGCATGAGTTTAAAATTCGCCGGAGTGGGCAAAGTCATCAGTTCAAGTACCTGTGCCAATGTTTCATCTGTAAATGTGGCTGTCCATGTAAGTCCCTTTACTTTTTCATTGATAATTTCAACATCAACATTGTACCACTTGGCCAGTTTTTTAGCAACATCTGTAGTCAGATCGTTTTTAAATACCAACAGTCCATCCTTCCATGCGATATATTTTTCTATGCTCCCTGATTCATGGGCATATACATTTTTCTGCGTATCAAACTTTAAACATTCGCCCGGCGACATTGCTTTGATTTCATTGCTGCTGCTTTTATACAAAATAACCTTTCCTTCAACGAGTGTCGTCTCAACTACATGATCATCAGGATAAGCGCTTACATTGAATTCTGTTCCGGTTGCCTTAACGTCTAACCGGCTTGTTCCGACAATAAATGGGATCTCTTTATTGTGTGCTACAACAAAATAGGCTTCGCCGGTTAAGAACACTTTACGTGTTTTACCTGAGAACCGATAAGGGTATTTTAACTTGCTGCCATGGTTCAGCCAAACCTTTGTTCCATCGCCGAGTTCAATGCTCATGCGGGAACCTGCCGGAGCTTCCACTTCAAGGTCATTTAAATTGTTAGCATAACGATTGCTATCCGAGAGGTTAGTATAAAGTAACAATGTTAAAACAGGAAGCAGCAGGATTGCAGCAGCACGTGTCATTACCGACATAATCCGATGTTTGGCAGAAACTTTTGGAGTTGTTAACTGACTGGACTTTATGTTGATATTGATCTGGTGATGAATTTTATCCAATATCCTGTTGTATTTTATTAGTTCCACGGGCCCGGCTTCCGGCTCGAATTCTTCCCACACCTCCTGCACCATTCCCTTGCCTGAATCTGTCAGCGAATCTTCCTTAATCCAGATAAGAAGTTGCTCGAACTCCATTTCAGTGCATTCTCCCTGCAAATATTTTTTGAATAGATCTTTTGTCATTAATAGTTGTATTTTTATGAAAACTATTCCTTTGAGTAGGTTATCTTAAATTTCGTTTTACTGAACGAAGCTGTTACCCCTAATAAAAGATTGTTTCCTAAAGTTATACGTTTAACTCTAACAACACCACTATCTCCAGGATGAAAAAAATGCAAATTTTTTAAAAGAAAATAATTTCAGGCAAAAAACACAGGCAATCCTGTCCTGTTTAAAGGAGTCGTATCAAAGGAACAAACAGACAAACAACATATTGACAAACAACGAATTGTCCATGTTTTGACGAAGATATTTCAAGGCTTTCACCATGTGATTTTCAACCGTATTTTTCGATATTCCCAACTGTTCAGCAATTTCAGTATATGTTAATCCATCCTCCCGGTGTAAAAGGTAAACATGTTTCTGCCTCTCCGGTAAATTTGCGATCAGTTTTCCTACCTGAATATTTAATTCGTTAAATTCAATCTCACTTATTGTAGTAGGGGTAATTTCAATTACAGAAGAATTTTTAAGGTGGTCCAGGTATTTGCTGCTGTTGATCCTTTTCCGGATGAGATCAATGGAATTATTATACGCGATGGTGAAAATATATGAATTCAATAACTTGTAATCGCCTAATTTTTCTCTTGACTCCCATATTTTTACAAAGACTTCCTGTACAATATCGTCGGCTTCATCTTCATTCTTTAAAATTTTGAAAACGAATGAAAACAAGTTATGACTATATTGTTTGTAAATCTGGTCAAATGCCAACATATCCCCACTCTTCAAACGGGTCAATAGTTCCTGGGTAATATTTATTTTGTTGGGGGTCAAAGTCAAATCAAATTAGATTAGATAATTGAAGGCGCTAAAATACAAAAATAGCTGATTGTATTGTTAGAAGAGGTTATTCGTAATTCTGGCGTCAGAATTAAATTCAATCCAAAAAAAATGGATTTGCTGAAGGTTAAACGCTGAAGTCAAAGCCTAGATATTTATTAGATTAATAGTGTAAGTTGCAAAGATAAAATAAAAATATCACCCAAGTTTTGATTTTAATTGAATCATATCTGTAGAAATTTTCAAATCCACAATCCTTGCATAGATTTGAGTCGTTTTCAAAGATGTATGGCATAACATCTTTGAAACGGTTTCTATGGGTACACCATTAATCAAAGTTACGATAGTTGCGAAAGTGTGCCTGGCTAAATGAAAAGTTAGGTTCATAGAGATAATGCAGAAATCAGCAACTTCTTTTAGATAACTATTCAACTTTTGGTTTGAGATTACAGGAAATATAGATCCATTGAATTTCGAACGTGGATGGTTAATGTACCTATCAATGATTAACTTGGCTTTAGGAAGAATCGGAATTCTAAATGGGTTTCGGGTTTTCTGCCGGTTGGAAATAATCCAATGGTTTCCATCGGTTCCCAGATGAATTTCTTCAGGATTGAGTTGAACGGCATCAATATAGGTTATGCCGGTATAGCAACTAAAAACAAACAGATCCTTTGTAAACTCCAGTCTTTCAAGTTTAAATTTTGTTGCCTCAATCTTCTGAAGTTCATCAGGTTCAAGTTAGCCCATTTCTACTTTTTTGAACTTGATCTTGTAATTCCTGAATGGGTCGATTTTTAGCCAATCAAGTTTTTGAGCCATACCGACCACTTTTCTGAACTGTTCAATGTGCTTCATTACCCCATTGTTTTGCATGGGTTTTTGATAGTCAACTGGCTTTCTGTTCCAGAGGAAATACTCAAAATCGACAATAAATTTGTAGTTTATTGTTCGCAGATAGACATCGGTTGTTTTAAATTGCGCTTCAAGAAATTCCTTCACATATTTTTCTAGCGTAGAATAATGCTAAACTGTGTTGTCCGAAAGATCTCCTTGTGCAATCTTTTTATGGTAATCGAATGCGTCAAAGATAGATTTACCTTGTTCCACGATACCTAAAAAATGATTCTTAACCATTGCAATAGTCGGAAGGTCGCCTTCGACCATCTGTTCCCGGTAAATATTGCTAAGTCTGGTCCGAACCTGATCCAGAAATTGTTTCAGTTCCCTGACTCCAGCCTTTCTCCCTTTTCCCATTCCGGCTACCGGGTTCCAACCTATCAACGGAATATTCTGCTTTAAGGAGATTTCAGAAACCTCTCCATTGACTATATTCCGGGCAAAAATGGTGAAGTGCTTTTCCTTATCCCTGTTTTTTCTGCCCACAAACTGGATTCCAAATGTTTGTTTTTCTTTCATATCAAAAACGTTAATTGCGATGACCTTTTTCATTTCACCACATTTGATATGATTTGGCCTTTTCAGCCGGAAGGGCAACCGTATCAAAATGAGCCAATTTTATTCAATAAAAATGGATAGCTTAAAATTCATAATAACATGAATTATAGACTATTATATAGGTCGTCGTGAGCAAACGAAACACAAAAAAACTACTCACGGAATAGCTCACGAATTACTTGATATGAATTGGATTATTTTGATATGAGATAAAAATATAAAATCCATTAAATCAAAAATTTAATGGATTTTGATTCGATTTGGATTCCCCAAAAGTGGGCTGTACTGGATTCGAACCAGTGACCCCTACCCTGTCAAGGTAATGCTCTAAACCAACTGAGCTAACAGCCCTTCAGTAGCCACAAAAATATAAATTTTTTGCAATCATTCTTTATTGGTGAATAAATCGTATAAATTTGAGGATTTAGAATGAGAAAACTATTTTTGAATTCCATTCTGAATGGGTTAATATCGGGTTACTTTTCCGAAGTAAGATTTGATTTTGGGATAATTAATTGTTTCTCATGAATTCACGAATTCGTTTTATCAGTATGTTAATTTGCTGGCTCCTTCTGGTTCCGGCAGTCAATTCCAGGGCCAGCGACGAGTCCGGACTGAAACAATACGATGAAACAATTTTCGTAATCTCGAACTTTTCGGGTGTTGATGCCAACCTCAATGAACCCCGTTCGATTCAGGAATTGCTCAACGAAAACATCAGCGGATTCAGATGGTACCTGGAATGGGAAAAGCAGGAAAATCAACTCATGATTAAAAAAGCGGATGGTTCTTCCATCTCCTTTAAACAAACCTTACTTCAGATCAAAAATTACCTTGAAAAAAATCCTGAGAAAATTTTCAACCTCTTTCTCGATTTCAGTACCAATGTCAACGAATTGAATGACATTTTTCTGGAAGTCGGGATTGACAAATTCCTGTACACATTTGATCCGCACGAAGGCTGGCCTACCCTGAAAAACATGATTGAGAAAAACCGGCGACTAATTGTTTTTGCGATGCAGGATCACCGAAACAGCCCCGAGTGGTTGCACTACGTTTGGAATCATGCCGTCGAACCCTATTTTTCGATCTGGGAAGCACCCGTTTTTAAAAGCGAATTCCTGAAAGGTGATCCGAAAAACAGTCTGCTGATTTACAACGATTATAATTTTCCGCAGAAATCCGAATCGGTTAAAAACCTGAAATACGACACCAGTCTGAATCCTTACCTGATTGAGCACATTAAAAAAACCTGGTTCAATACCGGCAAAACGCCCAATTTCATCATGCTCGACCGATACGAAAACTGGATTTTGGGTGTACTTACCTACATTCGTGGTTTCCGGACAATTAAAGGAACAGTCAGCTACAACACACAAATTCTTGACTATGTGAATTGGGCGAATATGGAAAGTCTGACCAGCGGCAAATTCTGTTTTCCGGTCGGGCCGGGCGATAACCTGATTTTAACTCCCCGCAGTCCTGGATTCCGGTTTACTCCTGAATCAAGTACTTACAACGAACCAGCCCAGAATATCATCCAGCATTTTATTGCCACCCCGCTGGAAATTACCGACAACCTGGAAGGTCATTACACCTTTGCCAAAGAAGGCCGCGACTACAGCATCAACGGATTTAACGGTAAACCTAACAACATCACTTTTACAAACGATTCGAGCCGTTCGACGGTAGCCAATTTTACGCAAAACAGCTACATAATTTTACCCGGCGCCGAAGAATTTAAAATCAGGGATCACGATTTCTCGGTAGCTGCCTGGGTAAAAGTCAGGGAATATCTTCCGAACAAAAGTGATTATTGCATCCTTGGAACAAAAAGTAACTCTTACCAGCAGGGAATCCATCTGCTAATCCGAAACCGAAAACCATATTTTGGTTTTTTCAATAACGACCTGCAGGGAAGCACCGTTCTGGAAGCCGGTCAATGGTACCATCTGGTATGGCGCTACAACAAACTAAGTGGCGAACAGGCCATTTTCCTGAATGGAAAACTCGACAGCCGGTCGCTGGGGCACCCTGCGTACAAGGGCCGCGACAATCTTTACATCGGAGTGGCAGGATTTAACTGGTCGTCGAACATGAACGGATCAATCGATAACCTCAGCATTTGGTCCCGGGCATTGGGAGAAGAGGAAGTTTGGCAATTAAGCAAAGAAGTGATTGAAATTGTTCCGGTTAAAAACCTGTTTATCCTTTATCCGGTTTTATCCCGATCTGTCATTTCTTTTTTGATTCTTTTGCTGCTCACTTTTATTTTCTTCCGCCTTAAAAAATTCCTCCGGAAAGAACCTTCAAAGGCGGACATAATCCGTAGCATTCATCATACAGTAATTTCGAAACCCGAGCGCAATTACATCCAGCTTTTTGGCGACTTTAAAGTACTCGACAAAGAAGGAACTGACATCAGCAGCCAATTCACACCCAAATTAAAACAACTATTCCTGATTATTTTACTTTATTCACAACGCAGTAAAAACGGCATCTCAACAGCTGAATTAACCGATATTCTTTGGCAGGGCCATTCATCTCAGAACGCAAAAAACAGCCGGGGTGTTACCATCCGGAAGCTTCGCCTGATCCTGGAATCACTCGAAAAAGTAGAGATCAATTTTCAGGTCGACCGCTGGTCGATGTCGTTTGGCGGAGAAGTGTACTGCGATTACCTGGAATGTCTGAAACTGCTGAAACAGGAGAAAAACCAGGATAGTGAATTTAACCTGAAATTCTACCACATTATTCAGGAAGGAGAACTTTTTAAAGGTGAATCCTACGACTGGCTTGACGATTTTAAGGGTTTCGTCGGAAATAACGTTGTCGATATTCTTTTAAAATTTATCAGCGAATTAACGCTCGAAAAAGACAACGAATTAATCCTGAAACTTGCCGACCGCATTCTGGTTACCGACCCGGTAAACGACCAGGCTTTGACCTATAAACTGAAGACACTGATCAAACAAAACAACTACAATCTGGCCCGTTTTACCTTCGACCGCTTTACCGTGCTCTACGAAGAAATGTATGGCGAGAAATTTTCCGGGAAATTTGATGAATTAATTGCCTGATTTTTTTACATGTTTTATAGCAGGGTTAATTTGAGCCAATAAACATTAAATTCGCTAATTATCAACACATTTGCATTTTTACACGTTCACGTCAGGAGGGAATATTAACCCAAAATTAACCTCAACATAACCCGCCTGTAAACTCCAGCTAAAGTTGTACTAACTGCGCGTGATTAGCTTTGAGTTCCATAATTTAACACCATAGTCTGTCGTTTTTAAATACTTTATCCTGAATATGAAGCTTTGGAAATCAATTCGCACTCTTTTTACCGGTAAACGGGCATTTCTCTGGATCGTTGTTTTGGGACTGATTCTGGGTATCATAGCAATTTCAGGCGGGAGCAAAGCCGTTCATTATACTTCGACCGACGATTATTGCATGTCGTGCCATGTTCATCCACATGCCGAACAAAGCTGGAAACTTTCACCTCACCATGATAATAAAGCTGGCGTAATTGTGCATTGTGCCGAATGCCATCTTCCGCCTGAAGGCGAAGGAATGTTGCTGGCCAAAGCAAAACACGGTGCCATTGATGTGTATGGCTATCTGTTTAAAGATTCTGCTGATTTTAAATGGGAATCAAAACGCAAACTGGAAAAAGCTAAAAAATTCGTTTATACTGAATCCTGTGTTAAATGTCACCAAAACCTGTTTCCAAAAACCTTGACCGTTGAAGGGGAGAATGCTCACCTGAATTACATCACCAGCAAAGTGGATGTAAGCTGCCTGAACTGTCACCTTGATGTAGGCCATTTCGATCCGAACCGGAAACACGAACACAACAGGAACTTTGGAATGACAGCCTCTGCCAGCACTGAAGTTTTCACCGAAGCAACACAGGTAAGCAGTTTTGCCAACTTCACCGAAAAAATTCCGGGAACAAGTGTAAAATTCGATATGATTGCAATTCCCGGTGGCGAATTCAAAATGGGAAGTTCAAAAAAAGAGCCACTCCGCAAACCTGATGAAGGTCCGCTGCATCCGGTTAAAGTGAGCAGATTCTTTATGGCCAAAGTGGAAGTCAGCTGGGACGAATACCTCGAATTCTTTAAAGCAACGGCTTCACAGGGCCGCAAAGAAGCCGAGGAAAATGAAAATGTAGATGCCATTTCAGGGCCAACTCCACCTTGGGGAGCACCCGATCAGGGTTGGGGAAAAGGTTCGCGGCCTGCTATCACCATGTCGTGGAAAGCAGCAAACACCTACTGCAAATGGTTGTCGCAGGTGACCGGTAAAAAATACCGGCTTCCAACCGAAGCAGAATGGGAATATGCAGCCCGCGGCGGAACGGAAACTCCGTACTTCTTTGAAGGCGATCCTAAAAAATTCACTTCCGAAGGTTTTTTCAAAAAGATTTGGGGACCTGACACCACCACAATTCAGTCGTATGTTGCTTACAAGGGAAACAGTCCGTCTCAAACGATTGAGCCTGAAGCTGTAAAAGCAAATCCGTTTGGCCTGAAAAACATGCTCGGAAACGTTTATGAATTCTGTTCCGATTACTATTCGCCCAAAGCCTATTCTGCTTCCCGGAAAATGGTGGTTAATCCAACCGGGCCGAAAAGAGGCCAGGAACATGTGATCCGCGGCGGATCGTTTAAAAGCGATGCCAAAGATGTACGTTGCGCTGCCCGCGATTTTACCAAGACCAAGGCCTGGCTGGTTACCGATCCTCAGATGCCTAAAAGTGTCTGGTGGTATTCAGATTGTGTCGATATTGGGTTCAGGGTGGTTTGCGAAGTTGACGAGAATATTAAATAGAAAATATACCTTCCTATGGAAAATAAAAATAGCGGGATTAACCGCAGAAGATTTTTGGAATCAACCGCATTGGCCGGCATCGGATTATTGGGTGCCAGTGCTGTTATTTCAGGATGTAAAAAAGAAAAAGACGCCAAGGCCCTTGGGTTGCCGCCTATTTTAAAAGCAGCGCCAAAAGGTAAAAAATTACGGGCAGGCCTGGTGGGCTGCGGAAACCGCGGAACTGGAGCTGCTTTAAATTTTATCAGCAGCGGACCGGATTTACACATTGTTGCGCTGGCCGATGTTTTTCAGGATAAAATTGATTCCTGCAGAGAGCGGTTTGCCAAATTAAAGATGGAAATCCCTGCGGAGAATTGTTTCTCCGGATTCGATGGCTACAAAAAACTGATGGCTCTGGCCGAAGTCGACGTGGTTATTCTGGCAACTCCACCGCAATTCAGGCCTGAACATTTTAAAGAAGCAGTCCTTCAGAATAAACATTCCTTTCTTGAAAAACCTATGGCCGTCGATCCGGTTGGAATCCGGTCGATCATTGCCAGCGCAAAAAAAGCTGAAGCAGTGGGACTGAATGTAGTAACCGGAACTCAGCGCCGCCATCAGGAAGATTACATTGAAACGTACAAACAAATTGCCAATGGCGCCATCGGGAAACCGGTTTCGGCCCGGGCTTTCTGGAACCAGAACCACGTTTGGTTCCGTTCGCGTGAAGAGGGTTGGGACGACATGACCTACATGATCCGCAACTGGAACAATTTCTGCTGGCTCTGCGGCGATCACATTCTGGATACTCATGTTCACAACATCGATGTGATCAACTGGTTTTTGGGAAAAACTCCCGAAAGTGCCATTGGTTACGGGGGCCGCGCCCGCCGTCTGACCGGTGATCAGTACGATTTTTTCAGCATCGATTTTGACTATGGCGGTGGCGTATTTTCGCACAGCATGAGTCGTCAGATTGACAATTGTGCCAATGGAACCGGTGAGTTTATCATGGGAACCGAAGGATATACCAACTGTGTAAATACCATCTGGAACATGGACGGATCGGTAAAATGGAAGTTTGAATATCCGAAAGACGAAAACGGAAACGAAACCAGCAAACTGAAAATTCCACCTTACGTTCAGGAACACATGCACCTGGTACATGCCATCCGTACCGGTGAATACGTGAACGAAGCTGAGACAACAGCCAACTCAACCCTGACCGCTATTATGGCCAGAACCGCCGCTTATACCGGAAAGAAAGTAACCTGGGAAGAAATCTTTAAATCCGACATGGATCTTGGGCCAAAGGAAATTGCATTTGGCCCGGTTGATATGCAGTTTGAAGTACCGGTACCGGGAACAGCGCACAAAGGATAGAAACGAAATATCACATGAAACCTATACCAACTAAATAAATTAACCTAAACCAACTACCTGCTAAACCTTTTTCAGGAACCAGCCTAAACCAACTATTCCTGAAATTTGACGGAACAACCTAAACCAACTAAATGAACCGGGAAGAGCGACGAAATCATCATACTTGCTCTTCCCAGATTTAGGCTGTCATTTTAAGATCGTGGGTAGTAAATGCTAACTAAAACTTAAACAGAAATGGACAACAAAAGCACACGCAGAACTTTTCTCCTGAATTCGCTTTCAGCAATTGCGGGAACAGTTATTCTGCCACAAATCATTCCTTCGTCGGCCATGGGCATGAACGGAGTCGTTCCGCCAAGCGACCGGATTGTCATGGGTTCAATCGGTGTTGGCTCCCAGGGAGTCAGCAACATGCGCGGATTCCTTCGCAAACGCGAAGTACAGTATGTAGCCTTGTGTGACCTTGATACCACTCATCTCGAAAAAGCATCGGCTATGGTGAACCAGTTGTACAAAAACACCGATTGCCGCACGTACAAAGACTACCGCGATTTTCTGGAAAAAGAAAAACTGGATGCTGTCTGCATTTCGGTTCCAGACCATTGGCACAGCATTGCCTATGTGGCCGCAGCCAATAAAAAACTCGACATTTATGGCGAAAAACCACTGGCCAGAAGCATTGGCGAAGGTCAGCAGATTGTAAAAGCCGTTCAGAAAAATAACATCATCTGGCAAACCGGAAGCTGGCAACGTTCAGTGGCTAATTTCCACAAGGGAGCTGAATTGGTTTTTAACGGAAGACTCGGAAAAGTAGATCATGTTGAAGTTGGTTTGCCAAACGGGACCAAATTAATTGGAATGCCACCGGTTAAACCTGTACCTACCGAACTCGACTGGGATTTCTGGTTGGGATCTGCCCCAAAAGTGGAATACCGCGGTATCAGCCACTGGAACTGGCGCTGGATTCTCGATTATTCAGGAGGACAGTTAACCGACTGGGCCGGCCACCACATCGACATTGCCCACTGGGGACTCGGGCTCGATCGTACCGGCCCAATTGAGGTTTCAGGCGAAGGAGTTTATCCGGGAGCAAATCAGCTGTACAATGTTCCAACCGAATTCGATTTCAACTGTAAATACAAATCCGGAGTGACAATCCGTGTTGCCAATGCTGCCCGTCTGGAAAAAGGAATGGGGGTAACCTGGTACGGTGAAAATGGTTGGATCCATGTCGACCGCGGAGACATTATTACGGCTTCGAAACCTGAATTAATAACTGAAGAGCTAGGCGCAAATAAAAAATCGTTATATAAAAGCAACGACCACACCGGTAATTTTCTGGAATGCATCCGGAACCGAAAGGAAACCATCACCCCTGTGGAAGTTGCACATCGTTCAATTTCGGTGGGTTTACTTGGCGAAATTGCTATGACAACCAAACAAACGATCAAATGGAACCCGGACACCGAACAAATCATTAACAACGCGGAAGCCAGCAAAATGCTGATGCGAAGTTTCCGTTCACCGTGGAAAATACCCAACATTTAATACACACCCAATTCCTTTTCATCCTGAAATTCAGGGTACTTCTCTAAACCAACCAACGATTGCCAGCAAAGGGAAAATTATCTCCCCGAGCTGGCATTCTTTTCAATTTGGGCTTGATCCTGCACAATCCCTGATGTTGAATTCAAATTGAAAATCTTTATCTTTAACGCTCCAATAAACCATTTTGCTTACTTATCCCGAAAAAACATATTCAGGATTAAAACTTGTCTTTAAAAACAAACCTATGCTTTCACTGATAATCCCCGTTTACAATGAAGAAGGACTGATTGATGAACTGGCCGGCCGGTCCATAAAAGCCCTCGAATCATTCACCGACAATTATGAAATATTGTTTATAAACGACGGAAGCACAGATGCAACTTTGCAGAAACTGATCACAGTCAGGCATCAGCATTCAAGAATTAAGATCGTCGATTTGTCGAAGAATTTCGGGCACCAGGCTGCCTTTACCGCCGGGCTCGAACTCGCGCTGGGAAGTTACGTGGCCATGATGGACGGCGACCTTCAGGATCCGCCGGAACTGCTGGCTAAAATGTACCGAATGGTTAAAGAGGAAGGACTCGACATTGTCAGCGGTAAACGAATGGGCCGGAAAGACAAGCGCTTCCGCCTGTCAACAAATTTGTTTCATGCTTTTTTCAAGTCGGTTGCCGGCATGGACGACATGGAAAATTCCGGTAATTTCTCGCTGATGAACCGTGCAGCGGTAAACGCTCTCCTGAAAATGAAAGAATCGATCCGCTACCTGCCCGGATTGCGATCGTACATCGGTTTCAACCAGGGATTTGTGGAATACGTCCGCGAAGAGCGACAGGGAGGAGAGCCTAAAATGACACTGGGTAAACTCATGGTTTTGGGTGCCGATGCGATATTTTCATTTTCAAACTTTCCGATTCGCGTTTGCCTGGTTCTGGGAACCATTGGAACGATCGTTTTCTTTTTTGCCGGAATTTATGCGCTGGTCGACAAAATCATGGGCGGATCACTGTTAGGCTGGTCATCAACCGTTCTGAGCATCTACTTTCTGGGATCAATTCAGCTCATTTTTCTGGGAGTGGTAGGCGAATATGTTTACCGGATTTACAAGGAATCGCAAAACCGGCCGATTTACCTGGTGAAAAAAATTTATGATGCTGAGTGCTAATAATGGGAGAAAAAAAGCTAAAACTGATCTTTTGGATACTGGCCCTGATCATGCTCGTTTCGATGCTGGTTATCAGCCGCGACGCAGGCATTTCGGGAGATGAGGAGGTGCACTACAAACAGTCGGAAATGGTTTACCGGTATCTGAGTACCTTTGGTTCCGACAAAACCTCGCTGGATACCCCAAAAACAAACCTGAAATATTACGGGCAGGCTTTCGACAACCTGACCACCATTCTCATTCACGGATTCGGGATTGATGATATTTACTCGTTCAGGCATCTGGCCGGCAGTTTCTCCGGATGGCTGACCATCCTGGTCACTGCCTTATTTGCCGCATGGATTTCGGGCTACGGGGCAGCAATTGCGGTACTTCTGCTTTTTGCCGTTTCGCCTACCTTTTTAGGTCATGCACAAAATAACCTGAAAGACATTCCGTTTGCGCTGGCCTACATTTCGAGTATTTTTTATTCGCTGAAACTTGTTTTTTCTGATCATAAACCTTCCCGAAAATCAATCCTTCTTCTTGCTTTAAGCATGGCCTTTTCGTTTGGCATACGCGCCGGAGGTATTCTCGTCTTTATCTATCTTGGTTTTTTCTTTTTCCTGAAGGTGATTTTAGACTGGTGGCAAAACCAAAAGATTGAATTTGGAACCCTGAAAAGGCAAGTTTTTCTGATTGCCGGGATATTCGTTGCAGCCTATTTAACCGGGCTTTTAACCTGGCCTTACGGGCTGGAAAATCCAATTCTTCATCCCTGGAAATCATTTCAGGTAATGAACCACTACCCGATTACAGTCAGGCAAATATTTGAGGGAAAGTTCGAATGGTCGGATTATCTTCCGTGGTACTACCTGCCCAAATACATGGCCATTACCATTCCGCTCGTTGTATTTTCAGGAGTACTTGCTTTTTTCCTGAACCAGAAGAAAAAGTATAGCCCGAAACAAAACATTGCGGTTATTTTAACCGGCTTCACCATCCTGTTTCCGGTTCTGTTTGTACTCCTGAAACAATCCAATTTGTACGGTTCGTGGCGTCATTTTTTATTCGTTTATCCCGGAATTATCCTGATTTCGGCACTGGGATTTCATGCTCTGTTCCTACGGTTTAAAAAGCCTTTTCTCCGTTCTGGATTAATTGTTTTTCTTTTGGTTCTGTCGTTTCATCCGATCAGGTTTATGGCAGCCAATCATCCGTATTATTACCTGTATTACAATCAATTTGTGGGTGGTTTAAAAGGTGCATACGGGGAATACGAAA
>JBASYJ010000010.1:0-2771 GCA_049277435.1 Prolixibacteraceae bacterium | reverse complement strand
AAAGGATGACTGTTGTTTGAGAAGCTAAAAATATCATCGTAAATAGGTTTAATTCGATTTATAATTTAATTCCCATGAATCCCATAAAGGCAAGTCCCATCAAACCAGTGATGATAAATGTGATACCTAAACCACGCAGCGGTGCAGGTATTTGGGAATATTTAATTTTTTCGCGGATAGCAGCAATACTGATGATTGCAAGAAACCAGCCAAAACCAGAACCAAATCCATAAACAGTAGCTTCTTCAACCGATCCGAAAGCTTTCTGCTGCATAAACAGTGAACCTCCAAGGATGGCACAGTTTACAGCGATCAACGGTAGGAAGATGCCCAGTTGATTGTACAAAACCGGTGCGAATTTTTCTACGATCATTTCAACAAGCTGAACCATCGAAGCAATTACCGCGATGAACATGATAAAGCTTAAGAAACTAAGATCGACCGTTTCGTATCCGGCTCCCAGCCATTTTAAAGCTCCTTCTTTAAGTATATAGTTTTCGAGCAGGTAGTTTACAGGGAGTGTAATAACCTGAACAAAAATAACAGCCAGACCTAAGCCGGTAGCAGTTTTTACTGATTTCGATACAGCCAGGAAAGAACACATGCCTAAGAAATAGGCAAAAACCATGTTCTCTAAAAAAACTGACTTAACGAATAGATTTAATAAATTCTCCATATCGATTTATTATTATTTCAGTTATTTTTCCTGAAGGTTACTATTTCTACTGCGCTGAACCCAAATAATAACGCCAACAGTGATCAAAGCCATTGGAGGTAAAATCATCATTCCATTATTGGAATAAAAACCGCCATTGGCGATGTACCAGCTTTCAGGGATAATACGGAATCCCCAAAGGGTGCCCGATCCGAAAAGTTCGCGAAAAAAGGCAATGATAATCAGGATTAAACCGTAACCAGCTCCGTTTCCAATTCCGTCGAGAAACGATGGCCAGGGTTTGTTTCCTAAGGCAAAGGCTTCCAAACGTCCCATCAGGATACAGTTGGTAATGATCAATCCTACAAAAACCGAAAGCTGTTTACTGACATCATAAACAAAAGCTTTCAATATCTGGTCAACCAAGATTACCAGGGCGGCTATAACCACCAGCTGTACAATAATACGGATGCGGTTTGGGATCGTATTCCGGAGTAAGGAGATAATTACGTTTGCGAATGCAACTACCGCGGTTACTGAAAGTGCCATTACAAAGGCAGGTTTCAATTGGGCTGTAACAGCCAGTGCCGAACAAATTCCAAGTACCTGAATGGTTATTGGATTATTGGTACCCAACGGACCGGTCAGCAGACCTATGTTTTTCTTTGAAAATAATTCGCTCATCGTCTATTGTTTTTTCGATTTGAAAAATGCTTCGTATGAAGTGAAATCTGTCAGCAACATATGCTGAAGGCCTTTACTGGTAATTGTACCCCCCGAAATAGCATCGACTTTATGCTCGGCAGGTGCATTTTCACTTGATTTGGCAACCGTGATGGAAACTAATTTTCCATCAGCATCAAAAATTGTTTTTCCTTTGAATGGCTTTTGAAAAGCAGCAGTCGAAATTTCAGCTCCCAATCCCGGAGTTTCACCCTGATGAGCGAAAACTGCACCATATAAGGTGTTCATGTCGTCGTTTACCGAAACATAACCCCAGATCGGGCCCCAAAGCCCTGCTCCGTAAACCGGAAGAATGTATTTTATTCCTTCGTCTGTTTTACATTCGTAAACCGGAAGTTTACGTTCAGCTTCAGGTTTGGAACGTTCAACTTTTAAGTCAATGCTGAATGCTTCGCCTTCCGTTTTTTCTCCTTTGAAGTTTACGACGTAAGATTCAATAATCTTTTCAGCATAAATGGCTTCGGCTGTTTGAAATGTACTTGAAATTCCTACTGAAGAGAGGATATTTTGTTTCTTTTCAATATCAATGTTTTTTTGCTGCGCCGGTTTCAGTTTCAGTGCTGCTATCGAAAGGATTGCTGCAACTAGGATAACCATTGCTGAAGCATATATGAATGTGTATCTGTTCCCGTTCGTATCCATTTTTTTATGAATTTTAGAGTTAGGCTTTTACTTTGACTCGTTTCAATCGTTTTTTAATGCTTCCCTCTACAACGTAATGGTCGATTAAAGGTGCGAAAGTATTCATCAGAAGGATGGCCAACATCATTCCTTCAGGATAGGCAGGGTTTACTACACGAATAAGTATAGCTAAAACTCCGATCAGAAACCCGTAAATCCATTTTCCACGTTCGGTTTGTGTTCCTGAAACCGGATCGGTAGCCATAAATACAGCTCCGAAAGCGAATCCTCCAATGATGAAATGTTCCCAGAACGGAAGTGCCATGTAGGCATTTTGTCCGGCAAAGTGGTTGAGCAATAATCCCATTGCTGCTCCTCCGGCAAAAACTGAAAATATAATTTTCCAGCTCCCGATTCCGGTAATGACCAGAATGGCTGCTCCGATTAATATTGCCAAAGTGGAAGTTTCACCGATAGATCCGGGAATCAATCCGATAAATGAGTTCCAGATATCAATGTTTGGGTGACCGGCAGCAGCCTGCGCCATCGGGGTAGCACCCGAGAAACCATCAATTGCTTTTTGTCCGCCCAAACTAACCCAAACTGAATCGCCCGACATTTGACTCGGATAAGCAAAGAAAACGAATGCCCGGGCAACCAAAGCAGGATTCCAGATATTCATTCCGGTACCGCCAAACACTTCTTTTACAAAAACAACCGAGAATGCAGTCGCAATCGCAATCATCCAAAG
>JBASYJ010000009.1:0-22905 GCA_049277435.1 Prolixibacteraceae bacterium | reverse complement strand
CTTTCAGTTGTTCGAGCGCCAGGGCAATGCGTTTTTGATAAAGTTTGTAATCGGTTTTAAACTGTGTGGCAATTTTTGATGCACTGCCAAAATCAGTCGGGACGTTCCCTTTTCCGTAGATATCGGCAACAAAAGCAATATACCCCTCTTTTTCAAGTTGAAGTGCGGCTGTTTTTGCCTCATCGTCAATTCCCATCCAGGCAGGCAGAATTAACACACCCGACAGGTCTTTTCCCGCATTTGAAGTTACCAGTCCATTGAGTTCCTGAGTACCATCGGCATATTGAACAGCTTTCAGGGATTGTGCTGAAATGGATTGCAGAAGTGCCATAAAAACTGAAAGAATAAGAAGTTTTTTCATCGTGATTCAATTTTAAATTTTTCCGGAAATTCCTTATTACCTGAAACCCACGATGAACCGCTTTGTTTAAACTAAATGTTCAGTAACAGTATAAAATTTAGAATATCACTAAAAAAGTTTCCCGGCAAACTTTCCTGGTTGTCCTTTATTTAAACACCTTTTCGGTCGCTGCCCGGATAAAATCGTTCATCTGTCTTTGCAATTCCGCTTTATTCCGGATCTGATTTTCATTTGCATCCGATTGAACAGTCCCATCATTTTTCAGTTGAGCCTGACCTGCAATTTCAGCAAGTACCCGAATAAAAGTATCAACATCATCTTCGCAGTTCTCTATTCCAAAACTCACGCGAGCCACTCCAGGTAGCGATATTTTGGGGAAAACGGTCACGATCATTTTCTGAAAACGTTCAAGCGATGGCCCAACCTGAAGAATATGTTTGACCGTGATGTGAGCGCAATGGCAACCTGTGCGCACCCCGATTCCACCAAAAAGGGCCAGTTCTTTCCCCACCTGGGTTGCCATTTTATTTTTCAGCGAAAATGAAATAACACCAATTTTATTCCTGAAATTCGGGGATTCAATGTTTTTTATGCCATATATTTCCAAATCCTGAATTTGTTTTAATCCCAAAATTACCCGGCGTGTTAAAATTCGTTCTTCCTTTTCAATCAGGTCCATTCCAATCCGCTGCAAAAGTTCCAGCGCTTTTCCCAGGGCTGCAATCCCTCCAACATTTTCCTCTCCTGAAGTCCGTATCAGTTCCAGTTCTTCGGAATTGAAATTCAGCAAGCCCTTTCTGGCAACCAGCACCCCGCAACCAAACGGTGCATAAACTTTATGTCCCGAAAAAGCGAGATAATCGATTCCATATTGGTCCATATCCACTTTTCGGTGAGCAACCAGTTGCGCGCCATCCACCAGTATTTGTGCGGTATATTTATGACTAAGCCTGCTGATCTCTTCCAGATTGTTGCAAACTCCAAGTACATTCGAAGCGCCACTGATGGCAACAAGCCCGATGCGTTTCCTTCCAAACTTATTTTCCAGATTATAGGCAATCAGAAGATCTTCCAGTTCCTTCAAGTCGATAAAACCTTCGTCATTAACCGACAGACGAATCACCGTACAATTTGGAATCATTCGCCAGGGCAGATCGTTTGAAGAATGTTCGAGGAGCGTGTTCAACACAACAAATTCATGGTCAGTCCCTGATTCAAGGCTCAAATTTTCAGCCACAAGGTTTATCGCTTCGGTGGTGTTGGTCGTAAAAATCACATCATATTTTGCTTTTGGAGCATGAAGCAGTTTGGAAATGATTGATTTCACTTCTTCAATGATTTCTCTCTGGACTAATTCAGATTGGTATAAAGTCTGCCGAAAAGCGTTCCAGACCGGGGTAAATGTCGGAGTGCTGGCACTGTTGTCAAGATTGATAAACGAGCGGGATCCTTCCTTCGTTGTGACCGAAACACCCTGACCAATGTGGGTTTTCCTCAATTCATTCAACAATTCGTTTCCTGAAATTTTCTCCAGTTCATCTGGATAAAGTATTCCGGAAGCAGTATGTTTCTCCGTCATTGTATTCTGGAAAATATCTTTACCTGACTGCTTAACGATCTGCAATGCTTTTACAAATGCGATGACCGGAATGATTGGGGGTGTTCCGGCTTCATATTTATCGGAGCCTTTTGCCCAAACCACCCATTCTTTGGAGATCAACCTGGCTGTTCCTCCACCAGTATGAAAAGGTATAACATTTTTTAGCGCCGATTTTTTAACAGCTAAAGCCCTGACACCGAATGAAAGGCCAAAATCCTGACTGGATAAAATTTTATAAAAATCAGGATGAAGACGTTTCTTGAATAATTCAGCATTCCTGGGACTGCAAAAGATTACCGTGAACTGGTTGTTTTTGAGTTCCAGATACTCTAAAACTATGTCTCTGGCCTGTTCGAATAATTGAGTGGTTATCAGCGAAAAGTGCCCGCTTCCGCGATGAACATTGGAATAAGTTTCAAGGGCGGCATACATTCCCCTTTCCAACTCAAAAAGTGCTTCCGAAGTTTTTGCGCTATTTTCAACTTCAAGGGGCTGAAGAAGATCACCGGAATCGTAACTTATTTTCATCTTTTCAATCTGTATTACTGATCATTACCTAACATATCTTACTGATAATTACTGTCCTGAATTCATAAAAAAAGTTTTATTCAAATACTTGTTTCATTAACTGATCAGCCTGTTCAAAATCATGTTCAGAAATGTGAATTTCCACTTCGAAATAACCACTTAACGGGGCACGAAACTGTATTTTGCTGTACTTTTCAACCACTTTATAATCAATTGAATGATCCGTTAGCACAATCATTTTTCTTCTTAAATCTTCGTTATCGAAACAGGTGCTATGGAAAATGTAATTTTTGGTCATAATTTGCGATTTTGAACCTCAAAAACAAAATATGAATGCGGAAAAATCCGTATCAATCAAGTCTCTATTCTCCTGAATTTCAACTTAAAAATCAATATTTCTTCATGAAACATATTCGGCTTCAAATCGTTCGATCACATGCCAGACCCGCTCTTTAATTTCTTCCGGAGCTGGATTTAATTCCGCAGTGGAAAAACTTCCGTTTTTAAGATCGATACGTTCAAAAACCATAAGATACAGGTTAAAAATGATTTCCAGGCTTAACTGACAGCGTGGTTCGAGACTTGAACGGACTTCTTCAATCATGCGGTAAGTTTCTTTTCTGTACTGGTCGGCAACCTGATAAAGTTCACGAATCATGCCCCGGAAACCATCGGTTATTTGTCCGCCTTTGGCCATAAACAGCAATTGCTGCCTGTTCATTCCATATTTTGCAATCAGATCGTCCGGAAAATAATTCAGGTTATGGAGGTGATCTTTCTGAAAATCGCGAATAATGTGTACCAGGTAACTAAATATAGCGCAGGGTGTTGCAATCCGTCTGACATCAAATTCAGGAAGAAAATACTGACCGTTTTTTCTGGTGAGTCCGCACAAATGAACAAAGATGGATGCCGGTGCAACAGAAGCCCCTCCGGCATAATCGATGAAGGCGTCCAAAGTAGGAAAACCATCGTGATAAATATCGTAAATCATCGATTTGGCAAAAGCTTCGAGCGGCCAGAACGGGATGTGGAAGCGATCGATGGTATGAATCAATTCAACATGTTCCTCAGAATGCCCGCAGGCTTCAGGAATGGTACTGATCCAGTGATTGACTGCAGATTCAAAATCGGCCCGGCTTTCGGGATCAATTGTTTGATGTTCTGCCTTATAATTATCAATCAGATCGTCGATCGCCCGCATAAATTTGTAACAGTTTTTGGCCGCCTGATAACGTTCCCTGTCCCAAAAATGGGCAGCGATCAGAATATTCGGATGATCAACGATTTTTTCAAAGTCGATGGAGTCAAAAATATCCAGGTATAAGTTTTCCTGAGTTTGAACAAAGGTTTCCATATTAGTTGGTATTCAGGTTTTTAGTTTCCTTCAAAATGCGTTCGGCAGTTAATTTTGCAGACAAAAGAACCAGAGGGATTCCATTTCCGGGGTGCGTACTTCCACCTGCGAAATACAAATTTACGTACTTTTCATGACGGTTGTGTGGCCTGAAATAACCCATCTGAAAGATCGTATGGCCCAAACTCCCGAAAACCGAACCATTGGTTACATGACAGGTTCTTTCCCATGTTTTGGGGAGGTAACAGATTTCGAATTTGATGTGATCTTCAATGTCATCCAGCCCGGCTTCCTTCAAACGGCGAATAACCGATTCGCGGGCTTTCTTCTTCAGTTTTTTCCAGTGCTGATCAGCCTTTTCGTCCAGATGCGCCACCGGAACAATCACAGAAAGTGTGTCCTGATTTTCGGGTGCCGCAGACAGATCGCTGCGTACCGGTGCATGAATGTAAAAACTTGGATTATCCGACATCGATTTATCCCTGAATATTTTATCCAGGCCTTCCTTGTACGGATCGTTCAGGAAAACACTGTGGTGATCGAGTTGCCGGTAAACTTTATCGAGGCCCCAGTGAAAGACAATGGCAGAACAGGAATATTTTTTCTTTTTCAGCTTTTCAGCTACTTTGTTTTTGGGTAAAAGTTGATCGTAAACGTATGGCAGATCGGCTGTCGCAATTACCAGATCAGCTTTAATAGTTGTTCCGTCTTCCAGAAGTATTCCTTCGGTTTTCCGGTCCTTTAAAAGAATCTTTGCAGTTGGTTTTTTATAATGGAACTGAACACCACCGGCTGCAGCAGTTAAAAGCAATGTTTCCACAATCCGGTGCATGCCACCTTTGGGGAACAGGGCGCCTTCGGCAATTTCGGCTCCGGGCAGCATCGAAAAAAAAGCGGGAGCCTGGTATGGGTTCTGCCCCACATATATATTCTGAAAGGTGAAGGCCATCTGAAGATTTTTATTTGTAAAGTACCGCTGAATATAACTGGTGTGTTTTTTCCAGACCTTCAGTTTTAAAAGCAGTTTCATGCTTTTCAGGTTTACGAACTCGAACAGGTGATAGAAATTTTTGCCCAGTAAATCGTTCATCGAAAGATTGAAAAACTCATAACCTTCAGTTACATATTCATTGTATTTCTGAAAACTGCCCGGTTCAATGGTTTCGAGTTGTGATTTCATCTGCTCCGAATTGCGTGTAAAAGCAAAGTTGGTGCCGTCGCCAAAAAACAACTTATATACTGGTTCGAGGGAGCTTGTTTCCAGATCGTTTTCCAGATCGATATCCAGTTCAGATAAAACCTTTTTATACAGTGAAGGCATCAGTAAAATGGTTGCCCCCAGATCGAAACGGTGTCCATCCTGAACCAATTGTCCACAGCGACCACCAGGATTGGCATTTTTTTCATAAACCTCAACTGCAAATCCTTGTTTGGCAAGAAATGCTGCAGTGGCAATTCCACCAACTCCTGCACCAATTACGACTGCTTTTTGCTGTTCTTTCACTACCATTATTTGTATTTACTGAAGTTAATATTCTAATTATCAAACATTGAGACGTCGATCTGCCATTTTTCGTTACAGGCTCGCCGGATTATCCAAATTCAGGAGGGAAAATCACTTTCCCGCTGACCTTATTCAAAGCTCCGTGAACCAGTTCCAAAGCCATGAAAACATCGTCGGACGGCAATTCAATGGGAGATTTAATTTTCCAGTGAGAGGCAGGTTTGTAACCAAATTTTGGATAATATTCCGGATGACCAACTACAATTACCGATGTAAATCCAAGTTGCCGGGCCATCCGATGACCTTCATGGATCAGTCTCGATCCAACTCCCTGTTTCTGAAATTCAGGAAGCACGGAAACAGGCGCCAGAACAAGTGATTCGAAGATTTCCTGACCATTATCGATCAGGATTGGAGTGAATAAAATATGACCAATTACTTTACCGTTTAATTCGGCTACCAGCGAAAGTTCACTGATAAACGATTCGGATTTCCGGAGATTTTCAACCAGTTTGCCTTCGGTCCCATCACTGATTTCAAGGGTTTCAAATGCTTTTTCTGTTAATTCGATGACCCACTGATAATCTTCCGGAGTTTCTTTTCGGATAACAAGATTTTGATTCATGGCTTTTTTTCTGAAGTGTGAAATTATTTCCAATCTTTCAATTCGGATAAATAAATTGTTGTGAACGATCTGTTTTAACCGACGAATGAGCTGAAACAGAAGTTAAAACTCATTTCCGAACAACACCAATTATTACGGAATATTCAAAACCTAAGTTCATCTTATGTCAGGACAGTTCCCAATCAATTCCGGGAAATTACACGTGTCAGGAAAAATAAAAACCGGGCCTGAACACCTTATAAACAGACATTTTCAGAAGTTTATTATCGTCTTTCCGTTTAACAAAACCGATTGTTCTCTCCATATAAAAGTTCCGGTCACATCGTCTGGCAAAACGACTTCGCCGCTTAAACCATGCTCTCCGTTCTTTTTCAGGTCGAACACAATCATTCCTGAAGGATGTGGCATCTGTCCTTTGATGTAGTTCAGGTTTCCAAAAGCAGGTTCCATCCGGATGGTTTTAAAACCAGGCGAGGCTGGCCGGATTCCTGCGACAGTGGCCAGAAAATCGTAATTCGGGCTGGCGCTCCAGGCATGACAATCGGATCGGGTCGGATCCTGTTTTTCGGCAAAAGTGCTTAATCCGGCGCTTAACATTTCATTCCATGGACCGAGTGTTTCCAAATATTTATCAGCCAATCCCGTTTTTTTCATAGCCTGCGTGAGGTAAAAACGAAAATAAAGTGTGGGTTGAATTAAATGCCGGTCAGTCCTGATTCTTTCAATCATTTTCTGCTGTTCATTTTCAGGAATGGTATTGGTGAGCACTCCAAAAATCTGTGCATGCACGCTAAATTCATTCTTTTCCGGAGTGTCGGCCAGGTAAGCTTTTGACTGATCCCAGCAATTTTTATATGTCGCCTGTGTTAAATCGCGAGCCAGCAGTTTATATTTCTGTGCCTGAACCGGTCGATCGAAATAATCGTTCAGTTCGGCTGCCCGTTGAACCGCATAAGCCAACTGCATGGTTAAGATCGATGATTGGCCATCGTCGCTGCCGCCTTTTGGCACGCCCCCGATCCGTTGTTTCGGGTCCCAGTCCCATTCATTGGCCCAATCAACAAAGTTCCAGTATTCGGTTTTACCCAAAAGCCCGGTCTGCGGATCGATTCGTTGAATAAACCAGTTTAAAACCTGATCGATACCTGGAAGAAAAGCCTGAATGAATTCAGGATCGTCACGCAGAGTCCAGTAATCGTGTACCATATCAATCCAATACAATGAAAATGGAGGAATCACCTGCGGACTTTCCGATGGATAGCGACTTTGGGTCAGACCTTCATAGAAACGCGATTCGTCATAGTTCAAAAGCGCATTCCGAACCAACCGGTCGTCGCCCGAAACATAAAGCGAAATCAATGCCTGAATCCGTGTATCACCGACATATTGAAGCTGTTCGTAATACGGGCAATCGAAATAAGTTTCGTTGGCACACAAGCGGGCAGTCCGCCAACCAGTGTCCCAAATCTGTTTCAGTTCCGGCTGATCGGTCTCAAAAACGGCATTCTCTTTCAATGGATAAGCAGAAAAATCACTTTTAAAATCGTCGAGAATCAAGGCTTCATGACCTGTTTCTATCTCCATCTGAAGGTATCTCCAGGTACGAAACCAAAGAGGACGAAACAAACGACCGGATCCTCCATCAGGAAAAAACTGATCTGCATAACCTTTAATTTCCTTGTTCTCAATATCGTTCCGGTTGCCCTTGCTTCCTTTCGAATCAACCAGCGATTCAGCATAAATCAGGTTTATCCGGCTGCCTTTCCCTTTCGAAATCAGCAATTCAGGATAAGCGGTTGTCAGGTTTCCCTGATCGAATAAAACAGTAAGTTTCTGATTGGCTGGAATGATCCATTTTTCTTTCCCCAGAAGAAAACCTTCCGGAGCCTGAATAAACGATGCGGCGGCTGAACCTGCCGAAGTTCTTCTCACTGCGGCAAACCGCTGTTCATTTTGTTCCATCGCCGGAATTCGTCTGGGTGTAAGAACCCAGTTAATGTCCGAACCGACACCACGAACATGACCAGCATCAATGGTTTTTGCCTGACTCCAGGTTTTGTCGTCAAAATCCGTACTTTCCCACTTCCAGGGATATTTCGCCGCATCCACCCGATCGCAGGGACCAACCACAATGAAGGTACGCAGAACCTCCCGCGCATCCAGTGAAGCAGGTTGGTATGCCTGATCCTTTATTACTTTCCAGCTGCCATTTGTGTTTATAATATCCTCAGCAGCCGAATTTCCCTGAACAATGAGCGCTGTTTTGATCGTAAACTGCGCCCAGGCTTTATCGTCACCAAAGTTCCAGACAACTGCAGCCAACACATTTTCTCCTGATTTCAGGAATTGGGCAATGTCGATACTATCGTAAAACCAGTGCGCCAGATCACCACGTGCCGGGCCAAAACAAACGGCATTCCCGTTCACAAAAAGCCGGTACCGGTTATCTGCCGAGATGTGAATAATAAATTCGTCGGGAACATGTTCAAGCCTGAAATTTTTGCGAAAATGAAACACGCCGTAATCAAGGACTGATTCTGAAGGATGAGTGATCCACTGCGCTTTCCAGTGTGAATTCAGCAGTTCAGGATTAATCTGATCAGCAGAAAGAAATTTAATCGATTGAGTAAAACCCGTTAATGAAAACATCACAAATAGAAATCCAAGGAAATGTGGCCGCATGGTTTTAGGTTTTAGTTATTGGTTCGTTTAGTTTAAGTGGCTTAAGTTACCTGAAAACTTTCGAACGTGAAATGACCGATACAATTTTTCGATTTTTTTCGATTAAAAATTCAAAAACGATGCAACGGTGATTCAGTGTAAAAAAATAACCCATAAACTTCTGAAAGTCTATGGGTTATTTAATCTATTTTTTTCGGAAGAATTATCCTTGTTTCAGATCTTCAAGCAATTCTCTTTCGGCATGACCGATTACAGTCATAAATTCCTCCACAAACGATGGATAAGTCTCAATGTATTCGAGCTTTTGGGTTCTTAGCTGCAAAGTTTTCAAACGCACACCCAGATCATTCATGCCAAATGTCATCACCGATGATTTTGCTTTATGAGCAAGTTCGCCAAGTTCTTTCCATTTTTCTTCAGCCAGATACTTAGTCAGGCCATCTCTAAACTCAGGTAACTGATCTAAAAACATCTGAATAAATTCGTTCATTATTTCAGGTTCTCCACCGGTTATCTCTTTCAAATAGTCAAGATTGGAATAACGTTCTTGTGACATTGGTTTGTTTTTTTTGGGATTAACTTAAGTGCAATTATACTGAAAATAATTATCCGAACCAATTTAGGATTTTTACTTATTCATATCCAGTCTCAAACAAAAATCTTTCGGTGATGCCGGTTAAAAACTAATATCTTTGGCCAATGATATTTTTCATGCTTTGAGCTAAGGTAAAAAGCTAATTTTGTAATCTAAAAACTGAAATCAATCTTATGCAAATCACAGCTTTGAATCAGATACACAAGCAACTTGGAGCCAAAATGGTAGAGTTTGCTGGTTTTGAAATGCCCATCGAATATTCCGGAATAAAAGACGAACACATGACTGTTCGCGAATCGGTTGGGGTATTTGATGTGTCGCACATGGGCGAATTTTGGGTAAAAGGCCCAAACGCACTGGATTTGGTGCAGCGTATCACAACAAACGATGTTGCCAAATTAACGATTGGACAGGCTCAATATTCCTGCTTCCCAAACGGGAAAGGCGGGATTGTGGATGATTTACTGGTTTACTATTTCGCTCCTGAAATATATCTGCTGGTGGTTAATGCTGCAAACATCGAAAAAGACTGGAACTGGGTTGTTTCGCAAAACACAAACAGAGCCATTCTTGAAAATTCGTCCAGCGAAATTAGCCAGCTTGCCATTCAGGGACCAAAAGCATTGGCTGCCTTGCAAAAACTAACCGACATCAATCTGTCGGAAATCAAATATTACACCTTTGTCACAGGATCTATCGGCGGCGTTGACGACGTGATTATTTCGGCTACCGGCTACACCGGATCGGGTGGGTTCGAACTTTATTTCAGGAATAATGAAGCTGAAAAACTCTGGAAAGTGATTTTTGAGGCTGGCGCTGAATTTGGGATAAAGCCTATCGGACTTGCTGCCCGCGACACCCTGAGGCTTGAAATGGGTTTTTGCCTGTATGGAAATGATATCGATGACACAACTTCGCCGATTGAAGCCGGATTAGGCTGGATTACAAAATTTAACGGCCATCAGTTTATCGACAAAGACTTTTTGCTGATGCAAAAGCAGGAAGGTGTCGAACGTAAACTCCGTGGTTTCGAAATGATCGACCGTGGAATTCCACGTCACGATTATGAATTAACCGATAAAGATGGAAACGTAATTGGCCGCGTCACTTCCGGAACCATGTCTCCGGTGATGAACAAAGGCATCGGGATGGGCTATGTCAACAAAGCATATTCAGCCATTGGCACCGAAATTTTTGTAAGCGTTCGCGGGAAACTGCTGAAGGCTAAAATTGTTAAGTTACCGTTTATCAATCCGGTATAATTACCTTTCAAATTAATTTATCATGAAAACCTGTTGGGAATTGCCTTCAGGTTTTCTTATTAAATCTTGTTCACAGAAAATTTACTGATGTCTGAAACCGCAAACGGATTAATTTTCAAAGCTCAGTTTCGTGCTGTTAAAACTGTATTTTCAACAAGAATACCGCTATCTTACATTTAGATTAAATACCAATTTCCGACTTCCTAATTGGGCTTAGGTTAACGACTTTCTTTATCTTTGCATCTTATACCTGAAGATGGAAAAGCAAAAAAATCGATTAGAGGTTTGTTTGTCCCCCGCAATCTACAGTAAACATGCTGATGACCGGAATGTGGTTGTTATTGTGGATATTTTACGGGCAACATCCTCCATTTGTGCCGCAATTCAAAACGGAGTTAAAAGTATCATTCCGGTTGCTACAGTTGAAGAAGCACGGACCATGAAACAGCAGGGTTACCTGGTTGCATCCGAACGTGATGGTTATGTACTTGATTTTGCCGACTTTGGAAACTCCCCGTTTAACTTCACCCCTGAAATCGTAAATAACCGTGAAATTGTGTATTCCACAACCAACGGAACACGCTGTATTCACATGGCCAGTCACTCCAAAGCAGTGGTTATTGGTTCGTTCCTGAACATTTCGTCCCTGGCAGATTGGCTCATACAACAGAATGCTCCGGTACTCATATTTTGCGCTTCCTGGAAAGACCGTTTCAGTTTGGAAGATACCGTTTTTGCCGGTGCGCTGGCCGAACGATTGTTGCAGTCAGATCAGTATGAAACGATTTGTGACGCGGTAACTGCATCTGTCGATTTGTGGAAAATGGCTGAGCCGGATTTATACGGGTATATTCAAAAAGCAGCACAGAAAGGCCGTCTGGCTTCGAAAGGCCTGGACGATTGTATCGAATATTGCCTGACTTTCGATCAAACGAAGGCAGTACCTTTGTTTAAAGATGAAAAACTAGTAAATATTTCAAGCCTGGAAACAGTGAGCTAAAGCGCTTTTTACCATGACTTTTGTTTGTTAATCGAATGTTTAAAAACAAGTTAGAATAAATTCAAGTCTGATTTAACTCAGAAATCAAAATGCAGATAATCGTTTATTTTGACAATTATCTGCAATCATTATAATTGTAGATTTTATTAACCCATAATTAACTCAAAATGAAGAAGCATAATTTTTATGCGGGCCCCTCAATCTTGCCGCAATACACCATTAAAAACACAGCCGAAGCATTAATTGATTTTGCCGGAACAGGACTTTCGCTGATGGAAGTTTCGCACCGCAGCAAAGAATTCGTTGCCGTAAGCAACGAAGCTCAGCAACTTTTCAAGGAATTACTCGACATTCCAGCTGGTTATCATGTGTTATTTTTAGGCGGAGGCGCCAGTTCGCAATTCATGATGGTTCCATACAACCTGATGGAAAAAAAAGCTGCCTACCTGAATACCGGAACCTGGGCCGATAAAGCTCTCAAGGAAGCTAAATTATTCGGTGAAGTGGTTGAAGTCGCTTCTTCAAAAGCAAGTACATACAATCACATTCCAAAAGGATATACCATTCCTGAAGATGCTGATTATTTCCACATTACAACCAACAACACCATTTACGGAACAGAAATCCGTGAAGATCTCGATTGCAAAGTACCATTGGTTGCCGATATGTCGTCGGATATTTTCAGCCGTCATATGGATGTTTCGAAATATGCCGTTATTTATGGCGGGGCTCAGAAAAACCTTGCACCTGCCGGTCTGGCATTTGTCATCGTAAAAGAAGATGCACTGGGCAAGGTAACCCGGAAAATTCCTACCATGCTGAATTACCGCACGCACATCGAGAACGAATCGATGTTTAATACTCCTCCGGTTGTTCCTATTTTCGCAGCGCTTCAAACTTTGAAATGGCTGAAAGAATTAGGAGGAGTTAAAGTGATGGAAAAAATGAACATCGAAAAAGCCGGAATCCTGTATGACGAAATCGACCGCAACAAATTATTCAAAGCCAATATTCCTGATGTAAATGATCGTTCGGTGATGAATATTTGTTTTGTAATGAATGAAGAATACAAAGAATGGGAACCGGAATTTCTTGCCTACGCCAAATCTCTCGGCATGTTAGGTCTTGAAGGACACCGTTCGGTTGGCGGCTACCGCGCATCGACCTACAACGCGCTTCCAAAAGAAAGTGTTTTGGCCCTGGTTGACGCGATGAAAGAATTTGAGAAATTAAAGCTTAAATAATAAATCAGGAAGAAAAGCAGAATGGGGGTTCTGCTTTTCTTTTTTAATAAGGGGAAAAATCTAACTATGAAAAGGGTATTAATAGCTACAGACAAGCCATTCGCTCCGGTAGCGGTAAATCAAATTTCAGGAATACTTGATCATGCCGGATACGAGATCAGGAAACTTGAAAAATACACCACTAAAGCAGAGTTGCTTGAAGCGGTTAAAGATGTTGATGCGATAATTGTACGCAGTGACATCATCGACCGCGAAGTGATTGAAGCTGCAAAAGAGCTGAAAATCGTTGTGCGTGCAGGTGCCGGATACGATAACATTGACTCGGCTGCAGCAACTGAAAATAATGTTTGTGTGATGAACACGCCCGGGCAAAATGCCAATGCCGTTGCCGAACTGGCAGTTGGTCTGGCGCTGTACGGAATCCGCGAGTTCTTTTCCGGGAAATCGGGTGGCGAACTTCGCGGCCGGACACTTGGATTGCATGGATATGGATATGTTGCCCGCAACGTGAAACGCATTACCAAAGCTTTCGGAATGCGTGTTTTGGTATACACCCGCTACAGCAAAGGTCAGGCGGTTTCGGAAGGACTGGAACTGGTAAATTCGCTGGAAGAACTGTATGCCGCTTCCGACATCATTTCGATTCATGTTCCGGCGCGCGGCGAACACTTAAAATCGGTGAGTTATGAGGTAATGAAATTCCTGAAAAATGATGCCATCATCGTAAATACCGCACGCAAGGAAGTCGTAAATGAAGAAGATCTGGTTCGTATTATGAATGAAAAACCTGAAGTGAAATATTTGTCCGACATCGAGCCGGACTGCAAAGCAATCTTTCAGGAAAAATTTGAAGGAAGATATTATTTTACACCCAAAAAGCTTGGTGCCCAGACAAATGAAGCTAATACCAATTCCGGCGTAGCAGCTGCTGAGCAAATTGTAGGTTTCTTCGGGAAAGGCGATCAGACCTTCAGGGTAAATAAATAAAATAAGGTAACAACGAATGATTAATAAATGGTTTGATGACCAGAAATATACAGCAATTTCATACTCCGGACAGAAGATCAATCAAACGGAGTTCGATAGCTGTACATTTTTGGATTGTGATTTCTCGGAAGCCGATCTGTCAGAAAGCGATCTGGTAAACTGCAAATTTGAGAACTGTAACTTTTCGAATGCCACCTTGAACGGAACCGGATTAAAAGAGGTTTTGTTTGTTGGCTGTAAAATGATTGGAATTGATTTCAACTCCTGTTCCGATTTTTTGTTTGCCGTTCGTTTCCGGAAATGCATGCTCGATTATTCGGTTTTTACAGAGAAAAAGATGAAAAAAACAATCTTTTCAGACTGTTCGCTAAAGGAAGCCGACTTTTCAGCAAGCGATTTATCAAATTCAACGTTCCAGAATTGCGATCTTCAGCAAACTGTTTTTCACCGTACCAATCTCGAAAAGGCTGATTTTAGGACCGCTTCGAATTATACGATCGATCCGGAAGCAAACAAAATAAAAAAAGCCAGATTTTCACTTCACGGAATAGCCGGGCTTCTTCAGAAATACAACATCGATATTGAATAATTATTTAAAAAGAAACAAATTAAAATTTAGCTATGAGCCTGAAAAATAAAATCATGCTGTATAATTTCATGATTTTCCTGGTAATTTTCGACATTATTTACCTCATGGTCTGGATATTTTCGATCCAGATGAATCCTGCAAAAGCAGTAATTGTTGCAGGTATTGCTGCTTTGGTCACTCCATGGGCACGGGCAACCAATCTGCCCAAAGGAAGAAAAGTAGCAGTCCGGAGTTTTGCGTATAACTTTTACAAAAGAAAATTCAGATCCTAAGATTCCGGAATACCGACATCAGCCAGGAGTTGAAAATTGACCGAAAGTATTAAGAAAACGTATTTTACCACTTGAAAAAACAGACACAGGATGCAATTTCAAAATACTCGGTGTAAATTGGCAGCCGCAAAAAAGTAAAAATTAAAACTAAAAATATTTTTGAATTATGGCTATTGTAAAACCTTTTAAAGGACTTCGTCCACCACAAGCTATTGCCAGCGATCTGGCCTGTTTGCCTTACGATGTTATGAACAGCACAGAAGCAGCTCAAATGGCCGAAGGCAAAGACTGTTCCCTGCTTCACATTACCCGTGCCGAAATCGATTGTCCGGAAGGAACAGATGTTCACTCGGAAATGGTTTATCTGAAATCGGTTGAGAATTTTGAAAAATTTCAACAGCAGGATTGGCTGAATCAGGACGAAGAAGCCAAATTTTACATTTATGCTCAAACCATGAATGGCCGTACCCAGTACGGAATTGTGGGGGCTGCCTCGTGTGAGGATTACAACAAGGGAATCATCAAAAAACATGAATTGACCCGTCCTGATAAAGAAGAAGACCGCATGATCCTGACCCGTTACCTGAATGCCAACATCGAACCGGTATTTTTCTCATATTGTGCTGTTCCTGAAATTGATGCCATCGTTGAATCGATCGTAAAAGATCAGAAAGCCGACTACGATTTTGTTGCTGAAGATGGTTTTGGTCACCATTTCTGGGCGATTAATGACGCTGCTGTAAATCAAAAAATTGAAGATTTATTCGCGACAAAAGTTCCCGCAACTTACGTGGCCGACGGACATCACCGCACTGCTGCTGCAGCAAGAATCGGACTCGAAAAACAAGCTCAGAATCCAAATCATACCGGCAACGAAGAATACAATTTTTTCATGGCCGTTCACTTTCCTGATAATCAGCTGCAGATTATTGATTACAACCGTACTGTAAAAGACCTGAATGGCTTGACTGAACCAGAATTGCTGGAAAAACTAGCTTTGAGCTTTGATGTTGAAAAGATTGGAGCCGAAATATACAAACCGGCTAAATTGCACGAATTCAGTATGTACATCTCCGGAAACTGGTATAAACTGAATGCCAAACCAGGAACTTTCAACGATAACGATCCGATTGGAGTTCTGGATGTGACCATTTTATCAAACCTGGTTTTAGACCAGATTCTGGGAATTGCCGATTTACGTACTTCAACCCGTATTGATTTTGTGGGTGGAATCCGTGGCTTGGGCGAACTGCAGAAACGTGTCGACAATGGAGATATGCAGGTAGCTTTCGCATTGTATCCGGTTTCGATGCAGCAACTCATCAACATTGCCGATTCGGGCAACATCATGCCGCCGAAAACCACCTGGTTCGAGCCAAAACTTCGTTCAGGCCTGGTTATTCACAAGCTGGATTAACCTGAGAATAAACTGTTAGATAAAAACCACACAGGCACATAGTAATCATAAAAAACACAACTATGTGTTCGATGTGCCGATGCGGTTCAAAATACACTCGAATGAAAAATCAAAAAATCCCGCAGAATTTCTGTGGGATTTTCTTTTTTCAGAACCTGTGTGCGTCACAATTGTTATGTTGTCAGAAATTGAAAAGAAAATGAATAATCGAAAAATACTCCTTTCCGGAGCTGTTTTTATGGCTTTGGGTGTTTTACTCGGCGCATTTGGCGCTCATGCTTTAAAAACACGGTTATCTCCGGAAATGCTTTTGGTTTATAAAACCGGAGTGGAATACCAGTTCTATCATGCGCTTGGCTTGTTGCTCATTGGATTAATCGGATCTCAAATCGAATCCAAATGGATTAACCGATCTGCCATTTTAATAGGAATCGGAATAATTTTATTCTCCGGAAGCCTTTATGTTCTTTCGCTTTCAGAAATAAAAATGATCGGTGCAATTACCCCGGTTGGCGGGGTATCGTTTGTTGCCGGCTGGATCTCACTGGCTGTTGGAATCTGGAAAAAATAAGGTTCAAAAATTTCAAAAGTTTTATTGCGAAAGAAAGGTTATTAATGGCCTCAAAATAGTTTTAACTTTGAGTGGTTGTAGCAATACAACATTTTGACAATGATTTAGCCACCGGCAATGGAGACGCACCAAAACCGGTGGCTTTTACTCGGTCAGAGTGCGACTTGAAGTTAAGTCCGAGCGCGACTTTGAGTCGCACCCGGACTAAATAATGATTCTAAAATTCCGGGCCCGACTCTAAGTCGGACCCGGAATAGCAAAATAAAATCAAATTTTAAAATATGCAATTCGAATCGGGTCATTTCTATCACATTTTTAACCAGGGCAACAACAGGCAAACGATCTTTTTTGATCGTGAAAATTACCTCTTTTTCCTCCGGAAGATTCGAAAACATGTATTGCCCTTCGCTGACATTTTAGCCTGGTGTTTAATGCCCAACCACTTCCATTTGATGGTGTATGTCAATCAAACTGAAGTTGATGAACATCTGATAAAATCTACACCAGGCGCGACTTTGAGTCCTGCAATTGCGAGTGCAACTACCGAAATTCCGGGCGCGACTTTGAGTCACTCTCGGAATTCTATTTCCATCAACAAATCCATCGGCATTCTACTAGCCTCTTATACCCGGGCAATTAATAAACAACATAATTCGAGTGGATCGCTTTTCCGTTCCGAAACAAAAGCTGTTTGTTTGACTGAAATCAATGGAATTTCACCGGCTTGGATTACCAATATGGGAATTACCCAAATTACAGTTCACGATCCCGGTCTGGATTATCCTAATGTCTGTTTTAATTATATCCTGAACAATCCGGTAAAAGACAAATTGGTTTCAAAACCAGAAGAATGGGAATTTTCGTCTTATGCCGATTTCCTTGGAATCCGAAATGGAGGCTTGATAAACAGAAAGAGAATTGAGGAATTTGGACTTCGATTGATTTAGCCATAACAAGCAAGTCCGAGCGCGACTTTGAGTCGCACCCGGACTTGCAAATCAAAATGATTTAAGCTACATTCAATGGAGACTTACCAAAACCGGTGGCTTTTTAGTTTATTTAGTACTGAAGTTAACAGGCATTGTATAAGCAACACAAACAGGGACGCCCCTTTGTTTACCGGGTGTCCATACTGGTTGCTGAGACACAACCCTTAGGGCTTCAGCGTCCAATTCTGAATTTATGCTTTTAACAATTTTAGCATTCTTAACTTTTCCCTTGTCATCAACTACAAATTTTACAAAGACTTTTCCTTCAATGCCTTTTGATTTCGCAACTTCAGGGTATTTTATGTTTTTACTGATCCATTCTCTCAGACCTTCATTTCCTCCTGGGAAATCAGGCATTTCCTCAACAATAGTATAAACCGGGTCAAATGATGAATAATTGACCGCCAATGCATTGGACTTATGCAATAGTTCTTTTACTTCCGTCACCACACCAACTATCACATGCTCTTCAACTTTCAGATCAACAAATCCATTCGGATTTTCAATAATAAAAGACTCTACTTTCTTCCGTAATTCTTCCATCGAGCAAGTTTTCTCACTGGGAGCGACAATAATTCCTTCAAGACGAATTTCAATTGTCAAAGTTTGTTTTCCCTTATTAATCTCAGTTGCTATTATCGGCATATGTATAAAACTTGCAACTGAAGGTATCAGTTTATTAATTTCAACTTGCTGTACTAAAGGAAGTTTTGCATAAGACATATTAAAAATAGATTTCGCATATTTTCCCCGAATTTCAAGAATGGTGTTTCCTATTGTGTTTAGCAATGTTTGATAATCAATCTCAGGAGTATTTACATCTTTTAATATCATTAAAAGATTTATAGATCGCATTTTTTGCTTCCCGTTGACCATCATTTTCATGAAGCCTGATTTTGTGTTTTCGTTGGCAAAATCAAAATCTACATATATCCTAATAAGATCAGGCAGTTCTTTTAACGAACAATTCTTGTTGAATGCAATAATCTTGGAATTTGAATTAATTTGAATTTTAAATCCAAGCAAAGTTTGATTTGGAAATTCATTATTCAACACATCAGGTTTTGAAAAATCGGCTTCAGTCCATTGTTTTACCGAATCTTTTGAGACTGAGCTAACTAATGGCGATAACAATGTCCGATCCGGAGGAACATTTTCGCCCGGTTTGCCGAAAGCCATCAGCAACAAGGCAAGCAGGGGAAGAAAGGTCGCCACCTTCCAACGCCATGCTTTGCTGGTTTTTTGTTTGTTCATCATAGTAATTCGATTTTTAATTTGACAATGATTAAAACTATTTGCAAGCGCGAACCTTTGAGGTCCGACACCTTTTTGAATGATCAGTAATTGATATTGAGTTGCATCGATACCGGAATTGAGGGTGTGGTCGTCGGCCTGAAACTCGTGAATATCTTTCAGGTCGCGAATCATACGGTAAACCAACGGATTAAACCAGAAGATGATTTTGATCGTTTCCATCAGTATCAGATCGTAAAAATGCCCCAGCCTGATGTGTGACATTTCATGGGCTAGAATAGCTTCGGAATTGGTTTCGTAATCGTACTCCGAAATCAGGATGTTGCGGCCAAACGAAAAGGCCGGAATGTCATCAGAAATTATTTTCAGGTGAATTCTATCCAACCTGATGCTTCGGGCTTTCCAGAACAACAGCAAAACCGAACTAATGCTGTAGATCAACAACAGGATTGATACAAAAACACCTGAAAAATATAGGTATAGAATTATACTTTTGTAAGAAATGTGATAAGTTTGAATGGTTTCAGGTGTTGCTACTGAAGGTTGAATTGCCTCAGCTGAAATAGCCATTCTAACAGGTTCATCAAGATTGGTTTGGCTTTGAAAAATAGGTTCTAATTTTATTTGTATGATGGGCTGAAACAATTGTGGTGAAGTAATAAAAGGAATTGTGACCGCGATAAATACCATCAATAACAACACCAACCGGCTGAGTTTAAAAAAGGTCTCTTCCCGCAATAAGATCCGGAATGCTAAATACAGCAAACTTAAACTCAGTGTCGATTTGATTAGAAATATCAGCAGTGTATTCATCTTCGTTGCTTTTTTTGTCCGGGTGCGACTTGAAATCGCACTCGGACTTGCTTCTCTATGGTAATTTTCGGTTACGCGATTCGGCCTGACGGATCAACTCCTGAATTTCTTCGGTTGTAATTCTTTGTTCTTCTACAAACATGGAAACCATCGAAGCATATGACTTGTCGAAATATTTGCTCACCAGATTTTTAATCGAATTTTTGCTGAATTCCTCACGCGAGATGATGGCAAAATAACGGTGCGTATTTCCAAACTGTTCGTGATCAACAAAACCTTTTTCTTCCAGCGTGCGCACTATAGTGGATATGGTGTTGTAATGCGGTTTCGGATCAGCCAGAAATTCAATAATGTCTTTGACAAACAGGGAACCTTTTTCCCAAAAGATTTCCATTATTTCTTCTTCACGATTGGTCAGATGTTTCATAATTATAAAGCTTTGATCAAATATAACTATATTTTATAGTTTTTAAACTATATTCCATAGTTTTATTACGATTTTTTTTAGTTGGATGAAATTTGGGGAAAGCAGATTGATTCTGAAAGCAGTCCGGGTGCGACTTAAAGTCGCGCTCGGATTTAAAACAACGATACGGACAAATCTTAAAAGTATATTCCTAATTACGATAGGATTAAATAGCCATACGAACTACCCGACTTCTTACTTTATTCTTCTTTATCTGCATACCTGAACTTTCTCATGGTTACTTTCCATTTATTCAGGCTTCTTTAAGCGTTTAAATCAGGTGGAAAAATCTGGTTTAAAGAGAATAATTATATTTGTTGAACGTACGAATTCAAAATCACAACTGAGCATGATAAAAACACTTAGACAAATTATTGCGGTTTCTGTTCTGGCAATAATTTCAGGAATGCAGCTTTCCTATGGCTGCACTAATTTTTTAATTACCAAGGGTGCCACTGTTGATGGTTCAACCATGATTACTTATGCCGCCGATTCGCATACCTTATATGGTGAATTGTATTATCAGCCTGCCGCAGATTATCCAGAAGGCACCATGCGGGATATTCATGAATGGGACACTGGTATATTTCTGGGACGGATCCCACAAGTTCTGCACACCAACAGTGTGGTTGGAAACATGAATGAATTTCAGGTAGCCATTGGCGAAACTACTTATGGCGGCCGCCCTGAACTGGAAAAACAACCGGGAGCAATCATGGATTATGGCAGCCTGATGTATGTTGCTCTGCAGCGCGCCAAAACGGCACGTGAAGCCATTGAAGTGATGACCGGTCTGGTTGAAAAATATGGTTATGCAAGTTCCGGAGAATCATTTTCGATCTCAGATCCGAATGAAGTTTGGATCATGGAAATGATTGGCAAGGGAGAAAGCGAAAAAGGAGCAGTCTGGGTTGCACAGCGTGTTCCCGACGGATACATCAGCGGACATGCCAACCAGGCACGTATTACCACTTTCCCGATGAACGATGAAGCCAACTGTATGTTTGCTAAAGATGTTATTTCTTTTGCCCGTGAAAAAGGATGGTTCGAAGGCAAGAATAAAGATTTTAGTTTTTCTGATGTTTATGCACCGGTTGATTTCAGCGGTGCACGCTTCAGCGATGCACGAGTTTTTGCCGGATTCAATAAAGTGTATTCAGGAATGAAACAATACGAGAACTATGCGCTGGGAAACGTAGATCATGACGGAGAAAACCACTTCCCTTCCAACCGTATGCCATTGTGGGTAAAACCCGATCAGAAACTTTCTGTTCAGGATGTAATGGGCATGATGCGCGATCATTACGAAGGTACAGCCCTGGACATGACAAAAGATATTGGCGCCGGCCCCTTTAAACTTCCTTACCGCTGGAGACCATTAACCTTTAAGGTCGATTCAGCAAACTATGTAAATGAACGCGCCATTTCGACCCAGCAAACCGGATTTTCATTTGTTGCCCAGTCGCGTTCCTGGTTGCCAAATCCGATTGGCGGCATCCTCTGGTTTGGAGTTGATGATACCTACAGCACCTGTTATGTTCCGATGTATTGCGGAATAACTGAAGTTCCGGAGTGTTTTAAAGTTGGAAACGGCGATATGCTAACTTTTTCTGAAACTTCAGCCTTCTGGACCTTTAACCTGGTTTCAAACTTTGCCTATCTTCGTTACGACGCCATGATTCCTGACATTCTGAAAGTTCAGAAAAATCTGGAAAATAAATTTGTGGCCTACACACCGGCGGTGGATGCAGCTGCCCAGAATTTATGGAATGCCGGTAAAAAGAATGAAACACTTAGTTTCTTAACTGACTACTCGGTTAATCAGGCTAATGGAATGACCCATGAATGGAAAAAATTGTCACAATACCTGATCGTGAAATTTATCGATGGAAACATCAAGAAAGAAAAAGACGGAGCTTTTGAGCGCACCGATACGGGAATGCCTCCCGGACCGGATCAGCCAGGCTATCCGGAATGGTGGCAAAAAGTTATTGTGGATGAAACCGGCGATCATTTAAAATTAATAGGAAACCCTGGCCACTAATCCCGGAAAAACAAAAAGTCAGATAATTTATATGTCTGAAAAGCATAGATCTAAATAATTTTATTACTTTTGCGCCACATTTAAGCAATCTCTTACACATTCAATTGTAGTAATATTGCCACTAAAACTTACAAAAATGGATTTAATTAAAGTTGCACAGAACGCTTTTGTTACAGAAACAAAAGAACATTCACAATTCGGACCAGGAGATACAATTACCGTTCACTACAAAATTAAGGAGGGTAACAAAGAACGTATCCAGAATTACCGTGGGGTAGTTATTCAGATTAAAGGAGAAGGCATCACCAAAACTTTCACTGTTCGCAAAATGTCAGGAAACGTAGGTGTTGAGCGTATTTTCCCACTTTATTCACCTTTTATCGATCAGATTGAGATCAACAAAAAAGGTAGCGTACGCAGAGCAAAATTGTATTATTTACGTTCACTTACAGGTAAAAAAGCCCGTATCAAAGAAAAACGCAGATAAGAAAAATATTCTTTACTGAAATGGTTGGTTCGAAAGTTCCAACCTTTTTTTTGCCTGAAAATTTAATTCTTATTCCGGACTTTAAAGGGATCAGATGACATTGTTGTGGGGAACGGAGTAAATTTTAATCATTGTTAAAAAAAACAGAGATAGAAATGTCGTTAGAAAAAGATCCATACCAAGATTTAATTAAACTTCTTTTACCAGCCGAGATATTCGAATATTTTGAAATCACTAATTTGGTTATTGAAGATCGTT
>JBASYJ010000008.1:0-52998 GCA_049277435.1 Prolixibacteraceae bacterium | reverse complement strand
CTTTCGAAAATTGCCTCAATCACTTTCATGTTGTTTACGGCATCTGTCAAACTTGTCGGTACCTCCGTATTTTCAAGAATCGACTGTGCAAACAATTCTCCCTGAACGGTATATTGATCGATAGGATCAACCACGATTTCTTCGGAACCGGTCTTGGTTCGAATCCAGACTTTTGTTGAGGCATCTTTGGGAGCGTTGACCGGAATTTCAACTTCGATGTGACCATCAGTTCCGAAAATATTTACGCGCTGATAAGGCATCAACTGGGTGGAACAGGTGAATGTGGATATTTTACCGTCGCCAAAATCGAGCAAGGCCGAAGTCAGCCGGTCGGTTTTCCAATCCGGATCGCGGTCGATGCACGAAACCACCCGTTTGGGTTCAGCATTAAAAAGAAAGCGTGGAAAAGAAACACAGTAGCAACCAATGTCCATCAACGCGCCACCAGCCACATCCACACTGTTCCGGATATTTTTCGGATCGATGTTGAAATACGAAAAATGCGACTGAACAGCTTTGATCTCTCCAATCACACCAGCGTCAACCTTCGATTTTACAAGCTGCCATTGCGGATGAAAACGATACATGAAAGCCTCCATCACTTTCAGTTGCGGATGTTTCGCTGCTTCTTCCATCAGTTTCTGAGCTTCATCAGCTGAAACTCCGATAGGTTTTTCGCACAACACATGTTTGCCGGCCTGCATGGCTTTGATGGTCCATTCAACATGCAGGTTATTGGGTAGCGGATTGTAGATCGCGTCAATTTCAGGATCGTTCAGCAACTCTTCATAAGACCCGTATGCTTTACTGATATTTAGAAGTTTAGCCGTAACTTTTGCCTGTTCCAAATTTCGCGAGCAGATGGCATCCACACTGCCGTTCGAACATTTCTGTAAGGCAGGAATCACTTTTTCGCGGCCTATTTTTGCAGTGCTGAGAATTCCCCAGCGAATTTTGTTTTTCATGTTTCTATTATTTAACCACATAGCCACGTAGGGCACATGGTTGTATTTTTCATATCGCATTGGTGAGGTTTCGCTACCTTCTTGGCTCCATGCTTTTACGAACCACTTTCTATTAATATTTAATTCCTGACGGAACTGCAAATTGTGCCAGAGGCACCAAATATTTATAGAAAAGATAGTTCACTGAGTACCATAAGTGCCGTAGGTACGAAACATGATATTTCGAAATTTAGTCGTTCATCAATGATTTTTAATATTCTGGATGAAAATTTAACTGTCTTCTGAAGACGATTTTAAATTTTTATGTACGTGTTGTTTTTGTACATGTACCACAAAATTAAGTAGAGTATTCCAAAACCACCCATCGTGTTGATTAAATTGTACCAGACGCCGGTATATTGCTCCAGACCAAACAGCAATTGATTGGATATTCCGGAAAATCCAATAACATGCGATAGCAGATATGCAGTAATGGCATTCATTCCGATCACCCTGAATGGGAATGCCCATCGGGTGAATTTCCTGATATCGACGATGTAAAAGAAAATACCCAGTAAAACAAAACAGATTCCGGATAAAAACAGGACAAAGGAACTGGTCCATAGCTTTTTTACAATCGGATGCCAGATTCCCCAAACCAGGCCCAGAGCGATTCCTGCAGCACCTATCAAAAGTAAATATTTCAGCTTTTCTGTATTTGGCCGCGAAGATTTAAGCAGCTCGCCGGCAAACAATCCTGAAAGTGTGGTGGCCGTAAATCCAAGTCCGGATAAAAGCCAGGTGTACTGAAGCCCATCGTCAAAACGACCAAAAATCAAACGATCGAAATAAATCGCAAAATTCTTATCCGGAAGTATTTCGCTAGGACCAACACCCGGCACAGTGGTAAATGAAAGAATGGCGGCATAAACCAGCAAACAGGCGGCAAAGAAAATATATCTTCCGTTTTTATTCAGGTGCAGATAAGCTATTACTGAAAAGAGATACCCTACTGCGATGGCTTGTAAGGTATTGCTGAAAATCTGAAACTTACTCAGATCGAGATACAGCAAATTGCCCTGAACGATCCACCCCAGAATAAATAAAACCACGAAACGTTTAATCAGATGCGGATACAATTTTGCCTTGTTGTCGGTTTCGCGCATCCGTTTATCCATCGAGAAAGGAATGACAGCCCCAACCACAAAGAGAAAAAGTGGCATGATGATGTCGTAAAAATGAAAACCGAACCATTCCGGGTGATCAAACTGTTTAGCCAAAGCTGCTGTTACTGACGAATTAGCTCCTTGATGAAGTGCATTAAAAAACCGGTCGGCAAAAATGATCATCAACATATCGAATCCACGCAACACGTCTATCGACATCAGACGTTCCTGCTTATTCAAGGCTGCATCCATAATAGGAATGGTTTAATTGGTTATAAAATAGACTTTCAATACCAGCGAAAATACTGATACTGATTTAAGGTGATCCAAGATACAAATTTATTCCGGAGAGAATAATCACCAATTATGAATTATACCCCGTATGTAGCAACAATTTTTGTTGATAATCAATTCTGAAAGTTGAAATTTTGTTGTTTCAAAGTTGACTCGTTCTTTAATTCAGGAAGAAAAATATCTTTAGGTAGGATATTGTAACGGGATTCAGGAGAAATAAAGATTCAATTTTCACCGGTGTATTTTGCTTTAATCAGACTGATTTGACCGATAAAAGCCTTGATTGGTTGAAGTTCAGTTTCTGATCCGCCAAACCGAATATAATGCGATTCCGTACCACTGGTAACTTGTATCCAATCGTCACAGCCATCAAAACAAACATTGCAACTGTTCAAATCAAGTTTTTGTAATTCCGAAAAATTCAGGGATGCATGCAATGCTTCCAGTTCAGTGTCACTCAAGGTTCCGGTTTTCGAAACTGTTGGACTAACGTTACTGCAATTTGCGCAATTTACATACCGGACCGTATTTCCTGAAATCGTCAAGGTGTCGTTTAACGTGCACCAGCCGCAAGCAGTTCCGGTTTTGATCACCAAAGCTGAATCGCTGTTTTTATCTTCAAGGGTGTCGTAGGTACATGAAAACAACAAAATTACAATTGATGCGATAAGGAATAATTTCTTAGCCATGTTAAATGTTTTTTACACAGATGAACGAAGTTCTGAAATAGTTGCCCGAAAGCAAGCATTTTTTTTGCTTTGCATCAAACAAATAATTTATCCTGAAATGATTGAACTTTTGCGAAGCCGCCGAAGCGTGCGAAAATTTACCGAACAAGCTATTGAACCGGAGAAAATTGAAACCCTGAAAGAAGCAATTCTTCGCGCACCAACGTCTAAAAATTCACAGGCCTGCGAATTCATTTTTATCGATGAGCCCGAAGTCCTTCAGAAATTAGCCACCTGCAAACCACATGGTGCTGCTCCTTTGCAAACAGCAAAACTTGCAGTTGCCATTTTGGCAAAGGAATATGAAACTGTTGCCTGGATTGAAGACTCAGCCATCTCTTCGTTTACAGCCCACCTCACTGCTCATTCTCTCGGTCTGGGCAGTTGCTGGATTCAAATCCGCGGACGCGAATATTCCGACAAAAAATCCAGCGAAACTTTTGTTTGTGAAGTAGTAAATATTTCTGAAGGATATCGGGTCCTCAGTATTGTTGCCATCGGATATGCACATCGTCCCCACGAAGGAAAATCCTTTAACGATCTGGATTTTGGCAAGATTCATCATAATAGATTCTGAAAACAGCAAATAATCGATGACATTAAGTCATCGGATCAATAACAGAAACGGATTCCATCCCTAAAAAAAGGATGGAATCCGTACTCGCTAATTCCTCAACAATGCAGTGGCGCACCAAAGCAGCGGTGCCTGACCGTGTAAATCTCCCACAATGCGCTTGCGTTTCATATAATGGTCTCGATCATTCTGGATTCCTGTTCCTTCGCAAACTTCTGTTAATTCATCATTTGCATTGATGTAGGTAGTCAGGGCCAGCCAGCCTTTTCGAGCTGCAGTACCGTATGTTTTTTTGTCAAGCCAGCCATTTTTAACACCGGTAACCATAGCATAAGTAAACATGGCAGTACCCGATGTTTCTTTCCAGGCTTCAGGATCGTCGATAATTTGCCGCCACATGCCATCCGGTTCCTGATATTTTAATAAAGCTGCCATCATTTTGTGATAACCTTCCATGATGCGTGAGCGATTTGGATTATCTTTTGGCAAAATGCGAAGAATTTCAGCCATCCCAACAGCCATCCAACCATTGCCGCGTCCCCAGCTATAAGGTGCTTCAGGAGAATGATAAAACAAACCATTTTCCAATTGAATTTTATCCAGATAAAGAACCATTTCGCTGGCAGCGCGGTCGATGTATTTGCGATCACCGGTTGCACGGAAAGCCTGAGCCTGAACCGCGGTAATCATGAACATATCGTCGATCCAGATTCTGGTTTGCCAGGTATATCCCTGATCTGCAAATGCTTTTTGTTCCGGATTGGCGCCATCAGGCAATTGCCATTGCGTGTCGGCATACTTTAATCCGAGATCAAGGTATTTTTGTTGTTTTGTTTGCAGATACAATTCAAGTGGCACTGCTCCAAAAACATTGTTATCCACATGATTTGGCTTTGGCAGAAGATTTTTTTCAGCATCAAACAAAGGAGTAAAACGGGTTTCGAAGCGATTGAATAAAGCATTTTTTCCGACCACTTCGGCGAACCACATACCACCCAACCAGGCACAAACATCAGGATAAGTTATTTGAGTCGGAGGTGCAGCCGGATGAGTATTTCCATACATGGTATGTGCTGTATTCAGAAATTTCTCTGAGATTCGCAAGCCAATTTCTTTTGGGGACTTGCCTTTCGGCCAATTCTTCAGGTCGGATTCGTTTGTTTTGGCGGTTGTAAGAACAACCATACAACTGAAAAAAATCAAGGTAAATAATTGTTTCATTGGTTCTATTTAGGTTTGAATTACGTCTGTCGATTGAATAAATTAAGCCTGTACAATCGATTACATAAAAGTAATAAAAGCAGGATATCTCAATCATTGGAATTTGAAAGAAATCAAACTTTCTCAAATACATTCTGAAATAGAATCGATTGTATTTCTTCAGTAAATACAATTCTATTAAACGCTTGAACGTAACAAATCCTTTACTTGAAGGCTTGGAAATATTTCAGTATCAAATTGATCAAAATTCGAATCAAGCTTTCGCGCAATTAGAATTAGAACTCAATATCGTATAAACCTTCCGCATCAATTTCAAACTGTTTCACACCAATGTCGGTCATCGGATGTTTAACCAGTTGATGCAGCAATTCTGGTCCAATGGTTGCCGAATGCGCACCGGCCATGCTGACCCGATAAATCTGATCGACTGTTTTAAAACTGGCTGCCAGCACCTTGCTATTCAACTCATAGTATAATATATTCTGAACGATGTCGCTCACCACTTCAATCCCGTGGGAAGAAATATTATCGAGACGGCTCACATACGGCGCTACATAATCAGCACCCGCTTTCATGGCCACTAAAGCTTGCTGTTGAGTAAAAATGGCAGTTGCAGTCACATTAATACCTGAATCTTTCAGAATCGTCATTGCCCTGAAACCTTCTTCGGTAACCGGAATTTTGGCATAAAAATTATCACCAAAATCAAAATAGCTGCGGTATTTTTTTGCTTCACGCACCATGTCATCCGATTTTGACGAAATCATTTGCACATGCACCATTCCGCTTCCTACCAATTCCTGAATACCTTCGATGGCAACAGAAAGCCTGTTTCCGGCATTGCTAAGAATGGTTGGGTTTGTTGTAACACCTTCTAAAGGAAAAAATGCGTACAGCTTCCGGAGTTCGTCCAGATCAGCTGTGTCAGCCATGTATATCATTGTGTTTTTGTTTCTGTTGTTTTTATTGTTATATGATGTTATATGTAGGGACGCACGGCCGTGCGTCCCTATCGGTAATTGTCTCTATCGGCAATTGTCTCTGCAATATATTAAATTAATTCGCCAATAAATAATCCTCAGCCTCAACCGACCACAATCCCTGGTGACGGTCACAAATTTCAGCCAGTTTTGCAAATAAGGGTTCAGTTTTTCCTTTTTCAGCAAAATCTGAAATAGCAGTCAACGGCATTTCAAGATGCGTATAAATCAGCTTTTTACCACCAGGAATCTGTGGAAGATGTAAAGTCGTTTCAATCACGGCATTCAGTCCGCCAATGTGTGTAACCAAACCTGCAGGATCAAGTCCGGCAGTCATCACATCCAAAGCTTCTTTCATGTCGTCGGTATTTCCTCCTGAAGTTCCAACAATATGCGTGTAGGCATAATGGACATTGTAGAAATTCATTTTTGCCTGAAGGTTTTGATCCGATGGTCCGGCGAAGAAATTCAAACAGCCATCGAAAGCCAGAATTGCATCTCCCTGTTCAATAACCGGAGCAACCGGAGCAAAAACGAACACATCGTCATAACCAGTTCCACCTGAAAGTTTTTTCAGTTCTTCAACCGGATTGTCAATTTTTGTGTTCAGGTAAATCAGTTCGATTCCACGTTTTGCCGCTTCTTCAACGGTATAAATCGAAGCTGCACGATCCAGTCTGGTTTGATCGATATCGGTTACCACGCACAAACCTGGTTTGCGGTCGGCACGGTGAATCACATAATTGATGGCAGCCAGTCCCATCGGGCCAACACCTGCCAGAATAGCCATTTTACCATCGGCAACAATTTCCATGTTGTGAATGTACGAACCCGGAGTGGTGTGGTAGTTGGCATGCATCGCACCAATTACGCAGGAAAGCGGTTCCGAAAGTGATGCGGGATAAAAACCCGGTCCATCGTATGCCAGCAAGCAATCCTGAACCAAAACGTCTTTTGGGATGATCACATAAGTTGCATCGCCGCCAATAAACTGATACGAATATCCCGGAGCGCTTAATACGCCAACCGGACCATCTTCGTAATAAATCGCCGGCTGAATAGAAAATTTCTGTCCGGCTTTGAATTTGTGTTTCCAGTTGGCACCAATTTCAACCAACTCGCCGCTAAACTCATGACCAATAATGATCGGGTTTTCAGCCACATCATCCGGTACCCGTTTGTGATCGGTAGCCTGTTTGGCTGCCTTGTACGACGACATGCAAATGCTGTCGGAGATCACTTTAGCCAATATTTCATCGTCTTTAATTGCCGGAAGTTCAAACTCTTCGAGTCTTAAATCTTCTTTTCCGTATAAACGAACTGCTTTTGTTTTCATTTCTATTTTATTTTTTAACACGGTGACACTGTGTCACAGAGATAATTTTAAACGTTTAACAAGGTTTTCGTCATTGTTAGGAACGCGAACAGATTGATTCACTTCGATCGCAATGACGTTCTATTCAAACTTTTCGCTGTGCCTCCGTGTCTCTTTGTTTAACTATTCTTTTAATTCAACATATTTTGCCCGCCAGTCACCGGAACTGCCTGACCAGTTTCGTATTCCTGTTCGATGATGTAATAAACCGCGCGCATCACATCAAGCGGTGTACAGCCACGTCCGGCCGGAACCTGTGCTTCATAAAAACGTTTCACATCCTCAATGGTTTTAGCCCCAGGCACTTTACCTGCACGGAGATATTGTACAAACAGTCCGTTTTCGGGATCAGCCCAAAGCGGCCCGTCGAAGAAATTGCCCGGGCAAACCGAGTTTACTTTTATTCTGTTAGGCATTAATTCCAGCGCAAATGACTGAGTTAAGCCAATTCCACCAAATTTACCACCGGCATAAGCGAAGTTGCGGTTGCTGCCTTTTAATCCTGATTTTGAATTGATCTGGATGATATCGGTAAAATGATCCGCTTTAAATTTATTCTGAAGTTTCATTACTGCAGACGCATATTTCGAACAGAGGAAATAAGCCGAATAATTTACTTTGGTCATCAATTCGAATGTTTCCGGAGTCATTTCGTCCAACCCACCGGCACGTAAAATACCTGCATTGCTGATGAAAACATCCAATCCGCCAAATTCGCAAACGGTTTTGAATATCAGGTTTTCAACCGATGCCGGATTCGATACATCGGCTTTTACAAACCAGGCTTTATTTTTTCCTTTGCCTGAATTCAATGATGCGGCAAATTCATTTCCTTTTTCTTCGTTCAGATCGGCGATTACCACATTGGCCCCATTGTCCATCAGGTTTTCAACGATTCCGGCACCAAACCCCTGAGCCCCACCGGTCACAACCGCGATTTTACGATCGACGCGTCCACCGGTTGCACCCATCGCAATGGCACTGCGGTATTGTTCCACTTCCCAGCTGTCGATAAACTGAACCTGTTCTTCTGTCATCGGGCTTTGACCGCCAAATTTTTCGGAATAAAGGCTAATCCGGCAAGTATCCATCATCACATCTTCAAGCGTGGCAACGCCCTGAGCGTTGTCGCTGGCCAGAATACAACCAATTCCCTTGATGCAAATAATCTTCGGAGTTTTCGGCTGGGTGGCAATGTAGTTCGTAATTTTTTGGGAAAGATCATTTAGCAAAGCATCCACATCACCGGCATATTCGGCATAAATGAATGACGAGTTGCAATAGACAATTCCATCAGGAATAAAAGGCAAAGCCATTTTTTTGTATTCAGCTTCCGAAGAAAGGAATCTTTCGTAGTATGAATTATTGACAACTTTCAAGGTTTTCAAACCAGTCGCTGACAACATCATTCGAACGGCCGGAACAATTTTTACGGCAACCGGATCAATCGGAAGTACATTCAAAGGAGTGATTTCGCCAATGGCTGCATCAAGTTTTGCAATGACTTTGGTGTACATTTCGTGTATTTCTGCTGTGGTGTCAGCTGCTACAAAAATACCGTGGTTTTGCAACAGAATGATTTTTGGCTCAACTCCTACCCGACTGCGAAAAGCATTCATCCGGGTTTCAACTTCCTTGTACAAAATATACCCCGGATCGACGTAAGGAACGTAAACCACATCGTCGCCAAACAATTCGGCAGTGCGTTTTTCAGCATCTTTGCCACACATCAGCCCGTTGACCTTAGTGCTGTGGGTATGAACCACAAAACGGAAAGCGATCAGATCGTGCAGCGAAGTTTCAACCGATGGACGCTGTCCCAATTCAGGATGAACGCGGGCATTCAGCAAATCATCCTTGATCTGATTTTCGCGCTCCATCACGTCAGACGAATAAGTTTTCTCACCGACCAGTTGCAGTGCTCTCCGGTCGAGCTGGGCAAAACCAAGCTCGCCAATTGTTGCCAGACTATGTCCGCTGGCTTTAATATAAATGTGGTTTTCGTCTTTGTACGACGTGTTGCCACCACCCGCAATGACGAAATCTTTTTGTTTTCCGTAGAACTGCGATATGTCGATTAATTCCTGTATTTCTGGTTTCATTGGATGGGGATTATTTTTGTTTTTCTGTATTGTATCCGTTTCGTAAAGACGCACGGCCGTGCGTCTTTACACATCTGTATTATTTTCTATTTATAATCTATAAAATGCGATATTACCGCCTGCCCTAATTCGACAAACGAATTGTATTCTTTAGTTTTGGCATCGCCGTCAGCATTCAGATAACCTCCTTCGCCACGGGCAACCAGGTACTGATGGGCGGCAATGATGCAGGCGCCTTCAAATCCGATTTGCTCCAGTTCTTCATCGAGATCGACACCACCGCTGCATGAAACTTTAATAGGATCGAGTTGCGGCGTATTGTGTTCGGTTCCAAAAGTGATCGCAAAATTCTTTGACCGGAAAAAAGTTACGAATTCTTTCAAAACAGCAAATGTATTTCGTCCGGGAATCAATTCGAGGCTATAAATCCCTTTACTGACCAGCGTTTCGTAAAGTTTAACGAAATTGCCCTCGTAATCGGTAAAATTACCCTTGGCATCGTCGAGCAACACCGGATAACAAGGAATACCTCCGGCACTGATGATCACCTGTTTCACCTGTTCGAGACTTAAAAATGCTTTTGGATCTTCAGGAACAAAAGCACGACCGCCTGTTTTCAAAAGATTTCCACGGATTTCATTTTCAATTCCTGTAACATCAGTCATTTTCGATTTCAGTTCTTTTCCGGAGAAAACAAGAGTGTAAAAAGCAATCTTTTCTTCCGGAGTTGAGAATTTTTCGTCGATAGCAATACGCAGCGCTTTGGCAATGTGACGTTCGCGAAACATATTCTTGGCATATTTCGCTTTCAGTTCATCAAAACTGAAACTGAAACCAGCATTTAGTTCCGTTAAAAAAATATTTAGTTTTTCCACCATTTCGGCAGTCTGCACATTACTTTCATGCTGAACCTGTTCCAACAAGGCCAACTCTGCTTTTCCGATTTTAAACGGATGACTCAACCCTTTTCCGCTCATGTAAGTTCGTCCCGGATTTGCCGGATCGTTTACCCGCACACCTTCAGACTGAAGATCGCTTTGCAAAGCCATAAACTCGATGTTGTATAAGGGGAAAATGCGGTATTTACGTGACAGTTCGGTGAACTCCGGATAACCGTCGGTCGTGTAAAAATCATTCACACCAAGTACCTGAACACCTTCGGCTTCTGCCATCTGGAAAGGTTGCTCAATTTCAGTAAAAGCGCTGAACGAAAAAGGCGTATGAAAATGTCCGTTCACCAATAACACTTCCTGTTTTCCCTTGCTTTTTAATTCATCAAGTAATCCCTGACGGTGGGGGAAATCCGTAAAAATTGATTGATTTTTCATGATATATTTTTTAAGTAATTTCTGAATTTTGATGTAAAATAAGTTAATCCGATTAGTTTTTGTATCCTTTGGTATCCTGTAATTTAGTGAATAATAAACCGGATTAAACACAAACGACCAACTTCAAAGCCATTAAGAAATTGCTAAAGTTGGTCGTCCCGTTTTTTAAGATGTAGTTAAGTTTGACTAAATCAGCAGTTGAAACAAGTCGGGACGATCATTCAAATATTCAAATACAAATCCGTTATCTTCCATTCGCTTCAGCAAACCCGGGTAATCGGCTTTATCCTGAAGTTCAATACCGATGAGTGCCGGACCTTGTTCCCTGTTGGTCTTCTTTGAATATTCGAACATGGTAATATCGTCGGTCGGCCCGAGAACCTGATCCACAAAAACACGTAAAGCACCGGCCCGCTGAGGAAACCTGACAATAAAATAATGTTTCAATCCCTCGTAAAGCAGCGATCGTTCTTTAATTTCTTCCGTTCGGGTAATGTCGTTGTTGCTTCCGGTTACGATGCAAACTACGTTTTTGCCTTTAATCTGTTCCTGATAAAAATCCAGCGCTGCAATCGATAATGCCCCGGCAGGTTCCACCACAATCGCATCCTGGTTATACAATTCAAGAATCGTGGTACACACTTTTCCCTCCGGAACAGTAATTATATCGTCGACAACCAATTTACAAACTTCAAAAGTAAGGTCGCCAACACGCTGCACGGCAGCGCCATCAACAAACTTATCTATATCTTTCAGCAGGGTAACTTTCCCGTTTTCCAGACTTGTTTTCATCGAAGGAGCACCGGCAGGTTCAACTCCAATGATTTTTGTATTCGGACTAATTTGTTTGAAATACGCCCCCACCCCGGAAGCCAAACCTCCTCCACCGATTGGCAAAAACAGGTAATCAACAGAACCGGTAAAATCCTGAAGAATCTCAACTCCGACGGTTGCCTGTCCTTCAATAATTTGCGGATCGTCGAATGGATGAATATATACCATTCCGGTTTCCCCGCTGTTGTGATGAGCGGCATCAGAAGCTTCATCGTAGGTATCGCCAACCAGAACAACTTCAATTTTATCTTTCCCGAACATTTTCACCTGGGTAATCTTTTGCCTGGGAGTTGTGGTTGGCATGTAAATTTTACCCTTTATTCCCAATAATTGACAGGAATAAGCCACACCCTGAGCATGATTTCCGGCGCTGGCGCAAACCACACCCCGCAGTCGTTCTTCGCTGGTTAATCCTGAAATTTTATTGTATGCTCCCCTGAGTTTATAGGAACGTACTATCTGTAGATCTTCCCGCTTCAGGAATACATTTGAATCGTACCGACCTGACAGATTCAGGTTTTTCATTAAAGGAGTTGCATTCACCACAGGATTCAGATTGATTTTGGCCTGTGTAATGTCTTTTAAATTCGGGTAATATTTTGGAGGTTGTTGTGTCATTGAATATGTTATTAAGAATATGAATTAAAGGCAAATTGGACCGTCATTCATTTCTTTCCAGAACAACAATTTATACCTTAATGTTTACAGAAAGACCTGTCTGAATTCTATTTCGGACAGGTCTGAGAGATATTTTATTTATGGCTTACCCTTTCCGGTAAAAGAACTTTCCGGTAATTAGTAAACCTACAAACATAAAGGCTCCGAACATCAAACTGCTCGCAGCAACCTGCATTCCTCCTGAGATCACATGACCGCTGGTACAACCTCCTGCCATCCTGGCTCCAAAAAGAAGAATAAATCCACCGGTAAATGCCCAAAGAATACGTTTAACCGATGAATTGCCTTCCGTTTTTGACCATCCGGAATAAATCAGTTGAATTTTGAAATCTTTCCGGAGCAATGAAACAACTATACCTGATAAAAAAGCTCCTGTCAGAAAAATAAGTTCCCAGTTTCCAGGCTTTTGGATTGCAGTAAAATAATCATTTTGAGTCAAACCACTGAGTATATCGCCAATATACGGGTAAGTAGTTGAAGCTCCGATCGGCCTGTTAAAAACGGAAGTCAGGAATACAATTGAATCTAAAACAGCCAGCAAAATACCGGCATATAACCACATATAGTTTTTTTTCATTTCGATTTTGTGTAACCAAAATGCTATTCCAACCAAGGAAAGCCCGAAAACAAAAAGAAGGATATAAAAGATGCTGCCATTTCCTGCAGCCGTTTGTAAAGATACATTGCCCAGATCGGGCCCCATCAGATCTTTGATTGAGGGTTGGACCAGAGTGTAAGCAATTCCACCAAAAATACTTCCAACAATACCCACCAATGCATCAAGAGAACCTTCGCCAAGCGACACGGCCATAGTTCCGGGGCAATATCCCAGGATAGCCATTCCCGCACCAAAAATAAGGCCACCCAAACTTATGCCAACTAAAATTAAGGGTTTAACATGATACGTTGCAAAACCAAGTCCGATTTCAACATTCAGGATTATTGCACCAACACCTATCGCGATGAGAATGGCTTTGGCCACAGTATAATCTTCGAGTCGCGCCATCCCACTGATTGTATTGTATTTATTTAGTTTAGCACTTTGCAGGATGGATCCAAAAAGGAACCCAAAAATTAAAATTGCACTTGTCATGATGGTAGTTTTTGGTTATTTCAGGTTTATTTAATCTTCGCAATTTACAACTATTGATTTGAACCGAAATTTATACGTATATTTTTTTTTGAACATTTGTGCAAGTTTTATGAACTTGTGGTGTCAAAACATCTAAATTCGAAATTGAAATTTTAGAATGGATGAAAATCAATTGATAACAGGAATTCAACAAGGTGATCAAAAATCCTTCAAACTGTTGGTTGAAAAATACCAGCGGATGGTTGTGAATACCTGTTTAGGCATTGTCCATAATAACACGGATGCAGAAGATATTGCACAGGATGTTTTTCTGGAGGTGTTTCGAACAGCTCAAAATTTCAGGGGCGATTCAAAAATCTCAACCTGGCTGTATCGCATTGCCACCAACCGATCGCTGAATTTTATCCGGAATAACAAGCGGAAAGGTTTTTTTCAATCGATTGAAGATGCTTTTACCGGTGGACATCACCGGAACAAGGAAATATCAGAGAACCGAGATGACCAGCCCGATCAAAACATTACCGGGCAACAACGAAAAGATATGCTGTACCAGGCTATCGACAAATTACCCGAAAAACAACGTGTCGCATTTACACTGAATAAATACGAAGAATTACCTTACCAGCAAATTGCCGAAGTAATGGAGGTTTCACTGGCTTCTGTTGAATCTCTGATTCACAGGGCAAAAAAGAATCTTCAGGAACAACTTTATGACTGTTACAAAAAAAATTGCATTTAAGTGCAAGTTTTCAAAACATGTGGTGTCTTACTTAAAAACAAAATAAAATGAACTGCAAAACAATACATCAGGATCTGATCTTCTATCTCGACAACGAATTGCCGGAAGAAAGAAGAAGTGTTGTTCAGGAACATTTAAATGTATGTGCTGATTGCCGGAAGTTTTACGAGCTTCTGAAAACAGAAATGCAGCTGATTACCGAAGAAAAAAATCCGGAAGTTTCGCCGTTCTTTTACACACGTTTAAGTGCCAGATTAGAAAATAAACAGGACTATTTGCCGCAAAAGAGTTGGTCCACGGTGCTGCAACCGGCATTTTTTTCGCTCATTCTGCTGATCGGAATTTATGGAGGGTTAAAACTTGGTAACAATGCATCAAGCCCATCAATTCAGCAAAACAGAACAAGTAACATTCAAATGCTGAATGATTTTGAAGCGGAACCAATTGAATCATTTTTACTCGAGAAGCTATGAAAACAGCCCCTAAATACAGAAACCTGATCTGGATAATTATCATCCTGGTCGCCACAAACCTTTCGACGGTAGGTTCATTTTATTACCACCGCTTTCAGGAAGCAAAAGCAAGCGGATTAAAAGAGGAAACACAAACTTCGATTCCGGGAGAACAGCGTACCCGATTTTTCAGAAACGAGTTAAGTTTGGACACCAATCAAATCGTTTTATTTCGCGATATAAACCGAAATTTTAACCGCACGGCCAGAAGCATTGAAATGGATTTGGCACAATTGCGGCAAAATCTGATTGATGAACTTGGAAAAGAAAATCCGGATAGCATTCAACTGAATCAACTGGCAACGAATATAGGAGAAAACCATCGCGAACTGAAACAGCTAACCACCACCTTTTACCTGGATATGAAAAAGATTTGCACTTCGGAACAGCAAATTAAATTACATGAAATTTTTCAATCGATGTTAAACAAAGACATTCAGGTCAATCTGCCAAAACCTGGAAATCAGCGGGGCAGATGGCGAAATAATTAAACATTTTTGAATAACACATTATGACAACAATCCAATTAAAATGGTTTGCCTGGATTTTCTTTGCCCTGATTTTAGCAAACGTAACAGCAAATTCAGGCAACCTGACAGATAAAAAAGACCGAAATAAACCAATTCCTCAGTATAGCTGCATTAGTTCAATTTCAGGGTTAAGCGACCTGCAAAAACAAAAGATTACTGCGATGGAAACACAACATTTTGCAGTTATGAACGAGTTTCGTGAAAAGATCCAGACCAGTTCGGACAAGACTCAAAAAGAGGAAATCAGGAAACAAATGGACAAGCAAATCGTGAATCACCAAAATACAATCCAAACGGTATTGAGCGCTGATCAGCAAAAGCAATACATTTTGCTTCAAACCAAAGGAGACAATCAGAACCAACAGGCACATCAGCAAGGAAACAAACAAGGTCATGGAAAAGGAAATGGAAATGGACAAGGCCGAGGCCGAGGAATGGGCATGAATAACAGATTCTAAAACAATAAATAACATTTAAAACAAAGATTATGAAAGCAAAGATTTTTTTAACCGGATTAGCATTAGTGGCAGTATTATCTCTGGCAAGTGCACAAAAACCTGCTTCAGGAAAAGGCAATGGATCATGCAACGGAACCGCCAAAGGGGCCGCATTTGTTGACGCCAACAACAATGGAATATGCGACACGTATGAAAGCCGCGCTGCAGATGGAACTCTCCGAAAAGGTAAAGGAAATGGAAATTGTGACGGCACTGGAAAAGGTCAGGGACAAGGAAAAGGAAAAGGCAGGAATTTTACCGATGCCAATCAGAATGGGGTATGCGACACATACGAATCCCGCCAAAAGAAATAGAAAACAGTCCGCCATGGTTTAACAATTAAAACAAAAGTCATGAAAACACGGATTTTTTTAAGCTCAATGGCAATTCTTGCAGTCCTGGTTTTGCCGGCTTGTTCAGAAGGAGTTGTAGAAACAGTAGAACCAACAATTGCAGAGGAGATCCCGGCAGATTTAAAAGATGCCATTGTACCAGATTCCTGTTTATTAACCGGAACAATTGCCGATGCTCCTGTTCCTGCCTGTGCGATATCCGGAACAGTAACCGATGCCGAAGCTTCAGGATTATTACTTATGCGAGAAGAAGAAAAGATGGCGCGCGACGTTTATGCTTACCTGTACGAAAAATACAACATCCCTGTATTTAAAAATATTACGAAAAGCGAGAACGTCCACATGACCACGGTTCTTAAGTTGATTACCGGTTTTAACGTAACTGATAACAGTTCGAATAACCCGGGTGAATTTACTGATAATCAAATCAATGAACGATATCTTCAATTGATTAAAATGGGAGATGTTTCGGTGATTGAAGCCCTAAAAGTTGGAGTTCTGATTGAACAAACTGATATCGCCGACCTTAAAACACAATTGGAAATCATTCAGAACAATTCCATTAAAACAGTTTATACCAATTTGTTGGCAGGCTCAAATGCCCACCTGAAAGCCTTTATCTGGAACCTGAAAGTAAGAGGTGTGGTTTATCCCTGATTTTATCAACCCAATATTTACCAAACAATTAAAAAACAGAAACCATGAAGAATTTAATCAAATCAACCGTTGTATTCTTTTTTATCCTGGCAGTCGTAAACCTGAGCTCCTGTAATAAAGAAGCTTCAACTCCGGAATTAGTTGTTGCAAAAACAAACATTACTGATTATGCCAACATCATTAGTTCGTTTGCTACCGAAACTGAAGATGAACTGACCAGCAGTGATGATTCTTATTTAAAATCAGCAAGTCTGTCAACTTGTTTTAATGTAACGGTTTGGCCCAATGCGAATGGTGAATTCTATCCACGCAACTGGACCGTCGACTACCAGGGAACTGATTGTGTTTATCTGAGCGGAAACACCAAACAAGGTAAGATCAAGGTTAGCCTGACCGACTTCTGGAAAAACGAAGGTTCGTTGCGAACAGTTACTTATGAAGATTTTTACCTGAATGGGAATAAGCTTGAAGGCGTAAAAACCATCCTCAACACCGGGCTGAATGAAAATGGAAATTTAAGTTTTACGAAGACAGTAAAAGATGCTAAACTGACTTATGCCGATGGAACATCAATCAGCTGGGAATGTGAAAAGTACAGTGAAATGATTGCCGGTAGATCCACTTTTCTGTTCGCCGATGATGTTTGGTCGGTTAACGGATCGGGCAAAGGAGTAAACCTCGATGGCACCAATTACACCATCAACATCACCAGTCCATTAGTCTACAACAACGGTTGTTTCTACCCGGTAAGCGGAACTCTTCAAATAAGTACCGAAGGACATGAATTGCAAACCATTGACTACGGGAACGGAGAATGTGATAACCTGGCAACAGTTACTTCTGGTGGAGTTACAAGCGAAATAGAGTTGTAACAAATTAATTCACAATAACCAAATCAAAATGAAAAAGAAATTCTTCTGGAAAAGTTTTGTGAGCTTTTCATTAGTCTGGTCATTCATCATCATCCTGATTTCAGGAATTGTGCTGTACATCGCTCCCCCGGGACGAGTATCGAACTGGACAAACTGGACCTTATTCGGATTTTCAAAAGCTGGATGGCAGGCTATTCACACGATTTTTTCCTATACGTTTGTTATTCTCTCTGTCTTCCATTTGTTCACCCTAAACTGGAAAGCATTCTGGTCATATCTGGTCAGCAGATCAACCACTGGTTTAAATAAACAAAAAGAATTGCTTGTTTCACTTGGATTAATTTCTGTTATTTTTTTAGGAACTTATTTTAATACTCAACCATTTAAGGCCGTCATCGATTTTGGCGAATGGACCACCGAAAGCTGGGAAGAAAAAGACGAGCAGGCTCCGGTCCCACATGCCGAATTACTTACCATCAGAGAATTATCCGGAAAATACATACCCTTATCAGCCGACAGTATCTTAATGATCATTAGACAAAACGGTTTAATTGCCGACAGCATAGGTCAAACCATTTCGACGATCAGCGAATTAAACCAGATTACACCGGCAAAACTTTATTCTATTATCAATCCCGGAATTTCCATTGATTCGTTAAAAACTGAATCCAAACCAAAATTTCAGGGTTACGGAAGAAAAACAATCAGTGAAATTGCCGTGGAACTTGGAAAAGATGAGAATGCGGTCATCGAGCTTTTAGCAAAGAATAACATTCAGGCGAAACCAACAGACATTTTAAAAACTGTAGCCGAAAATGCAGGCAAAACTCCTATGGATATTCTTACAATAATCAGGTAAAGAACTCGCAAGTAGGTAAATCACCCAATAAAAATCAACTCTCCGGAAACAAAGAATGGAAACGCAGAATACAGATAACGGTCAAAAATTTTTCATCCGCAACATGATGTGCTCCTACAGCATTCGGTTGGTGAAAGAAGACCTGACCAGTCTGGGAGTCACTGTAGTTGAAGTTAAACTCGGCGAAGCAACTTTAATTTTTAATCCGGAAGAAATAAGTAAAAGTCAGATTAATGAGGTGCTTCAGAAATTGGAAATGGAATTGATTTTCAGTAAAGATGAAATATTGGTTGAACAAATTAAACAGGCGGTCATCGAACTGATTCATTACATGAACAATGTCGATTCAATAGTCCGGAAATCGGAATATCTGGTCGAGAAACTTGGGAAAAGTTACCAGACCCTGTCCAAAGCTTTTTCGAAAACCGAACCCATAACCCTGGAAAAATTTATCATTCTCCAAAAAATTGAACGGGTCAAAGAACTGGCCATGGAAGATAAGATTTCGTTAAGCGAAATTGCCTGGATGATGGATTACAGCAGTCCGCATCACCTTTCCAGTCAGTTTAAACTCATCACCGGAATATCACTTTCCGATTTTAAAAAAGACCCGGCGGCACATAAAAAACCAATCAACAAACTTTACTGACATCGGGCGACCGAATTATATAAATCATTTACCGGATTCTGTAAAACAAGCCTTTTTGTATGAAGTATTTTTACTTCATACAAATCACATTTTCAAAATTTTAAGTCATGAAAACAACAGAATCATTTTGAGAAGATCAATTAGGAAATTATTCACATGCTGACAAAAGTATGAAGGAATAAATCATAAATAATCGTTGAAGCCAATCTTCCTTTTCGAAAAAAATTGAATTAATCCACTAAACACAAAAATGATACAAATCCTAAGAAAAATCGTTGTCACCAGCCTGACTGTGCTGCTGTTTCAAATCGTGGCATTTAGCCAGTTGCCTGAAGCAATGACCATTGAAAAACAATACTACGGAACAATAGACCAGGTACTTGAAAGAATCTCCTTTGAAAAGGGGGTTCTTTTTTCATATAACAAGCGCAAACTGGCACAAATACAGGTTTCGGACAATACTGCCAATCAGCCACTCGATAAGTTATTGGATAAGTGGTGCCAGATTTCAAAAATGGAATGGTACCGCGATTCAATCGGAATCATCAACATTGTTGGACTGAACAGAACTCCCGCAACAGGAACAGTAAGAGCCGAAAACAGAAAATTGTACACCGGTGCTCCAAAGTCGTTTAACATTCTGATCAGCGGAAAAATTGCCGATGCTGAAACCGGCGAAGCAGTACCCTACGCATCGGTTGTCATTGCCGGAACTACACGGGGAACTCAAACCAATCAGGATGGATATTATACCTTACAGAATGTGCCGACCGACACTTCAACCGTGTTGGTTTCATCCATTGGTTATAAAACCGGAAGAATTTTTCTTACTCCTGATCTTCCAAAAACAAAATTAGATGTTCAGATCTGGCCTTCGAGCATTGAGGTACAGTCGGTTGATGTGGTTGCTCAGAAAAACACGGTGATGAATGCCAACAATAAAATCAGTACAATCCAGATTACCCCACGCAAACTGGCCGAGCTGCCCAACATTGGCGAAAAGGATATCCTGCGGGCGTTTCAGCTCATGCCCGGTGTTTCAGGAGCAAATGAAGGAACTTCGGGTTTGTTTGTCCGTGGCGGAACTCCCGATCAGAACCTGATCTTATACGATGGATTTACGGTTTATCATGTCGATCACCTTTATGGTTTCTTTTCTGCATTTAATTCCAATGCAGTAAAAGATGTCCAGTTGTACAAGGGAGGTTTCGAATCGAAATATGCGGGACGGCTTTCAAGCGTAACCGACATCACCGGAAAAGATGGCAATTCGAAAGAGTTTAACATCGGGGGCGACTTAAGTTTGCTTAGCGCCAATATTTATGCAGAACTACCGATAGGCGATAAATTCACTTCTTTATTCGCTTTCCGGAAATCGTATAAAGGCCCGATTTACAACAAGATATTCGACCAGTTCAATACAAAAAAAGAACCGGTCATGGCGCCGACTACGGGACGGGGATTGAAATCGGGCAATAATTTCGCGGCACAGGTATCGTCCTATTTTTACGACCTGAATTCGAAACTTACCTATCGCCCATCCGACAAGGACATCGTTTCCTTCAGTTTGTTTAACGGAACCGACAACCTCGACAACAGTGTAAAACTTGAAATTCCAACTTCAGGAGCAGGTTTTGGAAGATCGATGGGATCGGATAATACAGACCTGACTGAGTATGGCAATCTGGGAACCAGCCTCAAATGGTCCAGAAGATGGAGCGATAAACTGTATGGCAATTCGCTGGTCAGTTACTCGAATTATTACAGCAACCGCGACCGGAGCAGCAACCGGACTACCACCGATGCCGACGGACTGGAAACAATCGTCAAAATTGGAACACTGGAAGATAACGACCTGAAAGACTTCAGTTTTCGCTCGGATTACACCTTTGATGTTTCTCCCAAAAGCCAGCTTGGTTTTGGACTAAAAGCCACAAATTATAGCATCGATTACAATTACAGCCAGAACGATACAGCTACCATTCTGAATATTTCCAATCAGGGAAATTTACTCGGAGCTTATCTTCAGAATAGATTCAGTTTTCTGGATAATAAACTGACCATCACTCCGGGAGTTCACACAACGTATTACGATGTTACCGCTAAGTTTTACGCCGAACCAAGGCTTTCGGCAGCATACAACCTGAACGACAAAATTAAACTTGTTGGCGCCTGGGGCCAATATTACCAGTTTGCCAACCGGATTACCCGCGAAGATATATTGGCCGGAAGCAGCGATTTCTGGATTTTGTCTGACGACCAGAAAGTGCCGGTGAGCAAAGCCATCCATTACATTACCGGTATCAATTACGAAACTCCGGATTATCTGTTCAGTGTCGAAGCCTATTACAAACAACTTTCGGGGCTTTCGGAATATTCACTTCGTTTCGAACCAGCCAGAAGAATGCAGACCATCAATTACGAACAAAATTTCTTCTCCGGAGATGGATTTGCCCGCGGAATCGAGTTTCTGGCGCAGAAAAAGTTTGGGAATCTGACCGGATGGGCATCCTATACACTGGCACAGGCACGCAACCAGTTCGATGTTTATGGGCCGGATTATTTCCCGGCCTCGCAGGATGTAACGAACGAATTCAAAGTCATTGGAATTTACAAATGGAAAAAATGGAGTGTGGCGGCAACCTGGATCTATGCCACCGGCCGGCCATATACTGCTCCTGAAGGCGGATACAACATCACTCTGCTGGATGGAACCGAAAAATCGTTCATCACAGCCGGCACCAAAAACAGTCGGAGATTGCCCGATTACCACCGTCTCGATTTTTCGTTAAACTACAACCTGAAATCGGTTGATCAACGAACTGAAAGAGGAAATATCAGCTTCTCGCTTTTTAATGTGTACGACCGGAAAAACACCTGGTACAAGGAATATCAGATCATCGACAGCGAAATTATTTCGATTGACAAACAATTTTTAGGCATCACTCCAAACCTTACCCTAACCTTAAAACTCAACTAAAATGAACAACAATATATTCAGAAAAAAAGCCAGACTAAAATCAATTTTCCTGAAGAGCAGAGCAGGTTTGATTGTCGCAATCAGCCTGATGTTTACTTTGAATTCGTGCGACACAGAAGAAGTTCAACTGGCATTTAACGACATTCCGGTGGTCGAATCGTATCTGATCAAAACCAAACCTGTTTCAGTAAAAATATCCCGGAAAACTCCTTATGACTACAACGTTGCTTTGTCCGACGATAATCCGGACTTGCTTCAGGTTAAAATCCGGTATGACGAACAGGTTCGGATTCTGCCCTTAACCACAAACGGCGAATATAGCGACAGTGCTTTTTTTCCTGTGGAAGGAGTCAAATACCAGCTTGAATTCGAATTCAACAATCAGACAATAAGCTCAACAACAGAGATCCTTTCGAAACCTGAAAACTACAGGCAATCGGTCAACCAGATTATTATGGCCGGCATCGATTTCAGTACCCGCCCACCTACCCGGCCTGCCATGCCCGACCCGGTAAAACTGAGCTGGACAAACGACGACAACAATTATTACATGGTGGTTATCGAGAATATGGAATCCGCGCCAAGCGCCATCAACGATTATGGCGACCGGGAACCTCCGGCAAGATTATTCCGCAACGCACCGACACAAACCAATCAGTATGAAATTCAGGCCATGCATTTTCAATACTACGGAAGGCACCGCCTGATTTTGTACCATCTGAATGCCGATTATGCCGCATTGTATAACGACACCGGCAACAGCTCACAAAACCTGACAAATCCGACTACGAACATCGAAAACGGACTGGGGATTTTTACCGGAATTAACGCGGATACTCTTTTACTAAATGTAATCAAACAATAGAAAAAAAACGCGACTACCGGATTTTGTAAATCTTTTACAAAATTATGTACCATGCTTATATGGTGGCAGTTGTACATTTGATTCAAACAAAACAAACAGAAAATGAAGATAACAGATGAAGTAAGAATTAGCGACAATGGATTTGTTTTTAATTCAAAAACCGGCGATTCCTTCAATGTGAATCCAACCGGGCTGGAACTTACCAAACTAATTGCTCAAGGCCATGATTTTGACACCATCAAAAACATATTTCTCGAAAAATATGATTTGGACGATTTAACCTTTGAAAAGGATTTTTACGAGTTCTGTGCCCTGATTAAATATCATCAGATAACCACCCAGGAAGATCCGCTGGATTTTAAATAAACATTCGACTATGTCAGGAAAAAAAATCACCATCGCGGTTACCGGTCTGAATAACACCGACAATCCGGGACCGGGAGTACCGGTCATCCGTTCCTTAAAAGAATCGACCGAATTTGAGGTCAGGATTATCGGACTGGTTTACGAAACTCTCGAGCCGGGCATTTACATGGAAGGCTTGTGCGACAAGATCTTTCAAATTCCATATCCTTCAGCCGGATCAGACGAACTGATCGACCGCATTGAAGAAATTCACCGGCGCGACAAGATCGATGTCATCATCCCAAATTTCGATGCCGAGTTGTTCTCGTTTATGAAAAATGAAGAGCGTCTCCGCAGAAGTGGAATCCAGACTTTTTTACCTACCATGAAACAATTTCAGGAACGGGATAAGGATAAACTTCCGGAGTATGGCGAAAAATACGGTATAAAAGTACCGGCCAGTTTAAACCTGGGCAGCCAGAACCAGATCTCGGAAATCAAGGAAAAATTTGAATATCCGGTGATGGTGAAGGGCAAATTTTACGATGCTTATATGGCTTACAACACCGAACAGGTAAAACAGGCCTTTAATAAAATCTCATCCAAATGGGGCTTGCCGGTCATTGTTCAGGAATTTGTGAAAGGCACCGAAGTCAACGTGATCGCACTGGGCGACGGGCGGGGAAATACAATTGCAGCCGTTCCGATGCGCAAACAATACATTACCGACAAAGGAAAAGCCTGGGGGGGAATCACCTTATCCGATGAGAAAATGCTTGACATCACCCGAAGCCTTATCCGGAAAACCAACTGGAAAGGTGGAATGGAGCTCGAATTAATAAAAACTGTAAAAGGTGAATATTACCTGATCGAAATAAATCCACGAATTCCGGCCTGGGTTTATCTGGCTGTTGGCGCCGGACAAAACATTCCAGAAGCTTTGGTCAAGCTGGCCATCGAACAAGATGTTGCACCAATGGATACCTATAAATCAGGAAAGATGTTTGTTCGGTATTCATACGACATCATTGTCGATCTGGAAAAATTTGAAACAATAGCAATGAACGGAGAAATTTAAACGAAACAGTCATGGAAAAATTAAAATACGATAAACCTGCCATCAGTAAAATTAATGCCGGAATGCCCAGTAAATTCGGGCTACCCGTGAAACAAAAGGTAATTTCCGAAATCGACGGTATCAAAGTCTCAGATTTAATGAATGAATATGGCTCGCCTCTTTTTGTAATTTCTGAAAAGACGATTCGTGAAACACATGCAGAGGCAAAAAGAGCCTTCGAAACCCGGTATCCAAAAGTACAGTTTGCCTGGTCGTACAAAACCAATTACCTAGATGCCGTTTGCAGCATTTACCACGAAGAAGGATCGTGGGCTGAAGTTGTTTCAGGTTTCGAATTTGAAAAAGCCCTGTCGAATGGCGTTAACGGCTCGCAAATCCTGTTTAACGGACCTGATAAATCGAAGGCTGATTTAACGATGGCCATCGAACACAATGCCTGCATCCACATCGATCATTTCGACGAACTTTATTTGCTGATCGAGACAAGCCGAGAATTGCAGCAAAAAGCCCGGGTTACCATCCGGATCAACCTGGATGCCGGAATTTACCCGATCTGGGACCGTTTTGGATTCAATTACGAAAATGGTGATGCCTGGAATGCGATCAACCGGATTATGCTGGCCGAAAACCTCGAACTCATCGGTTTGCACACCCATATCGGGACTTACATTATGGCACAATCGGCCTATGCCATTGCGGCATCAAAGCTGGCCAACCTGTACATGGCCATTCACAGAAAATTCGACTACTGGCTGAAATACATTGATTTAGGTGGTGGCTTCGCCTCAAAAAACACCTTAAAAGGCGCTTACATGCCGGGTTCCGAAACCTGCCCATCGTTTGACGATTATGCCGAAGCCATCTCGAATGCACTCATTTCTTCGGAAATTCCACACGAAAACTTACCGGTTTTATTTCTTGAAACCGGACGTGCCCTGATCGACGATGCCGGGTATTTGCTGACCACTGTCATTGCCAACAAACGCCTGAACAGCGGCAGACGTTCAATGGTCATCGACGCCGGTGTCAACCTGTTGTTCACCTCATTCTGGTACAACCTGGGCGTTTATCCAACCCGCGAACTGGGGCATGCCGAGGAATCAACGATTTACGGCCCCTTGTGTATGAACATCGATGTGATCCGCGATGCGATTGTTTTTCCACAGGTTAAAACCGGTGAGAAGCTGGTTATCGAACGGGTTGGAGCTTACAACATTACCCAATCGATGCAATTTATCACCTACCGTCCAAACGTAGTTTTAATTGATAACGTCGGCAAAACACACATCATCCGAAAAAAAGAAAGTCTGGAAACATTCAAGGATAGAGAGTTAAATCCGAAAAGGAATTAAATAGCGTTGCATTATTTTTTCCAGATGACTGAAAACGAAAATAAAAACGTCCTGAAGGTACACGAGATTCAAGCCCAGGGCAAACGACGAAAGCGTGTCGCCCTGGGTATAGAATTGTATTTGAAAATCGTCCGCGTTGTAACATTCATAAAATTGAAATTTCTATTTAGGACGAAAAGGCTAAGACCTTTTTCTCCTGAAAATATTACGATACAATTCCGTCCGAATGAAATTAATGGTTTTGTCAATCGGATTCCCGCGGACGGTTTTCCTCGAATTTATTTTACCCGGGGCGATACCCCGGGCTAATATATACTGCCCTTTCAGGGCTGAATTTAACCAGGTAGAAAACGAAAAATAGCTTCTATTTCAACCATGCAAAAGACCATCAAAATAATTGGAAAGGATATTCTGGATTCTGTTTTAAACAGCTATTCCCAGATATTTTTTTCCACCTCCAAAGTGCTGGCAGTTTTTCTGGTCATCATCAGCTTTTTCGATTACGGCGCCGGAATTGGAGGTATCATCGCGGTTGCAATTTCCAATCTGCTGGCTCATTATTTGGGTTACAACGCCTATTTCCTGAAATCAGGATTGTATGGGTTTAACAGTTTACTCGTCGGATTGGGTGTTGGCCTGGCATTCCAGCCTTCAGTCGAACTTTATGCTCTGGTAAGCATTGCATCGGTAACCTGTTTCTTCCTGACCATTGTTTTTCAGGGAGTGCTGGGGAAATATGGATTGCCCTTTTTGAGCATTCCGTTTTTAGTTGCCATCTGGATCATCGGATTGTCGGGCAGTGAACTTACTGCATTGAATATCAGCGAACGTGGAATCTACACATACAACGAACTTTATGGATTGGGCGGACACACTATGGTCCGTTTGTACAACTGGCTCGAAGCAATGGTCGGTTCTTCGTTTATCCGGATCTATTTTTACTCCCTTGGAGCCATCTTTTTTCAGAAAGGATTGCTTGCCGGAATCATCATTTCGCTCGGTTTGCTGATCTACTCGCGAATTACTTTTGTTCTTTCGATCCTCGGATATTCGGTTTCGTACCTTTTCTACATCCTGGTTGGAATCGAGTTTAATTCGCTGAGCTATACTTTCATCGGATTCAATTATATCCTGACAGCAGTTGCGCTGGGTGGATATTATTTAATTCCGGGCCGCATCAGCTATGCCTGGATCATGATCCTTTTACCTTCAGTGGTTTTGATTACGATCAGCACCCAGCATCTTTTTCAAATCATCCGCATATCGCCGTATTCACTTCCGTTTAACGTGGTGGTCCTGATGTTTTTGTATGCCTTAAAACTTCGGGAAAAACGACCGGTCGGGCTGATTGAAACGCCGGTTCAATTGGGCAATCCGGAGCGAAACCTGTATTTGCAATCGGGAAACATGAAGCGGTTTCCGGCACGGTTTCCGGTTGCGGCTTCATTGCCTTTCTTTGGCGAATGGGAAGTGAGCCAGGGGCATAATGGTGAACACACGCACAAAGGTGCCTGGCGAAATGCCTGGGATTTCATAATCACCGATAAAAATGGCAAACAATTTAAGGGGAAAGGTGATTTTCCGGAGGATTATTTCTGCTTTGGGAAAGCGATAACCGCTCCCTCTGACGGAACTGTGGTTGAGGTGGTAAATTCGATTGCTGATAATACGATTGGCGATGTGGATACCAAAAATAACTGGGGAAACACGGTGATCATCAAACACACAGAAGGTATCTATTCAAAACTCAGTCATTTAAAATTTCATTCGGTTGAAGTTAAAGAAGGCGATCGTGTTAAACAGGGACAGCTGTTGGGCAAATGTGGAAATTCGGGCCGTTCGCCCTATCCGCACCTGCATTTTCAGTTTCAGCATACCCCTTACATTGGCTCACCGACGCTTGATTATCCGCTGGGCCATTATCTCCTGAAAGGCGAAAAATACACCTTTGAAACATTTTCGTTTCCTAAAAAAGGACAGGTTGTAGCCAATCCGGTGAAAAATGAATTGCTGGCCAAAGTCCTGCATTTTATTCCGGGGCAACAGATTACCGGAGAATATAAAATCGAAACGATCAAAACAGGAACGCTGAAACAAGACGGGAAATTCAGCTGGCGGGTCAACACCGATGTTTTTAATTCAACCTACCTGCAAAGCGAAGACGATGGATCGGTAGCCTACCTGTACAACAACGGTAACCTGCACTATTTCACCAACTTTACCGGCAAAAAAGAAACACCGCTTTACTGGTTTTTCCTCACCCTTTTTAAAGTGCCACTTGGGTTTTTGCCCAATAGCTCCATTACCGACCAGGTTCCGGTAAATATGATGTTTGGCGGAATACTAAAATTTCTTCAGGACCTGATTGCCCCCTTGTTTTTATTCCTGAAAGTTGATTATTCACTTGAAATAAAAAAGGCGGGTGACATCCTTTCTTCCGGAGATATTAAAATGATTTCTGAAGTCAAAAAGAAAATTGCGGGACATGAAACAGCAAAATATGATTTCAACATTACAATCAGGGAAAACGGGATTTTTGAAATTGAAATCAGGTTTAACGATTTAAAAATTCAGATGATATGTCGAAACGAATAGGACTTTTACCCATCTTCATCCTCTTGCTTTTTGTTGCCAAAGCACAGGAAAAACTTAATTATGCTGAGGTAGACAAGCAGTCATTCGAGCTGTTTCAGGAAAATAAATGGACCGAATTGATACAATTTGCCACGGAAGCGCGCGATCAGGGAATCGACTTTTTTTACCTTCAGGTACGAACCGGAATCGCCTGGTACAACCTGGGGAAATACCGGAATGCTGCTCCCTGGTTTTTAAAAGCCTATGCCAACGACAAGTCGTTCGACTGGCTTCAGGAATATGTTTATTACAGCCTGATTTTTAGTGGACGGCAAACTGAGGCAGCCAGATATGCTCCGTTTTTCACGGATTCCATGAAAAAGAAAATCGGGTTTCACGAAATTGGCGTCACCCGTCTGGCTTATGAAACCGGGTACAGTTTTAATCCTGATTTTGAAAGCCTGAAAACACGTGATTTCAAGACCGAAATTAATCTGGGTGAAGACTATGGTGAGGGATATTTCCTGAAAAACTACACTTTTCATTCGTTTGATCTCAGTCACCGGGTTGCTCCGAATTTTACACTGAACCATAACCTGACTTACATTGGTGTAAACCGTGAAGCGGTGGTGGATTGGGGCGCTCAAACCACATCCCCGATCCAGATCAATCAGTTCCAGTATTTTATCAATCCGGTTTGGACAGTTGGCAAAAACCTGAACATTTCGCCTTCGGTGAATTTAATTTTCGGAAGCGGTGATGTGTATGCCGGTTATTTAAATCGCGACCTCTCAAAAGCTTACCGCACGAGGAAAACCAGTTACAGCGATGCGGTTTTTTCAACTGCCGCCTGGTCAAATTATCGGAATTTCTCTCCCGGGCTCGAATTCAATGCCGGAAAAATTAATGACTTGAAGTTTACCCAGCTTTCTGCCTGGATGACTTATTATCCGCTTTCGAATACAAAACTGTACTTCACTCCCCGGGTATATTTCAAATCAGGCGATGCGGGTTTTGGCTGGAATGCCGCAGGAATTTCAGGAGGCGCCACACTTGGCAAAATACATTTCCACGGAAATTACCTCTGGGGCAACATGGAAAATTTTGTTGAATCGGCAGGATATGTGATCGCGAATTTTCCCGGGAAATCGGAGCGTAAGTTAATGGGTAGTATATTTTTCCCGATTGGTAAAAAGTATCAGTTTGTCTTCAGGTATATGAACCAGGATGTAACAGAGAAATATCAGGTTTACACCGACGGATACAAAAGCAACACTTTGGAATACACTTATTTAAAACACACCATAACAGCAGGAATATCATGGAATTTCTAAAAAAAAGCACAGGGATTTTAATGTTTTTGATCGTGGCGAACACCGCTTTTTCGCAGGTAAACCAGGAAACATTGTTGGCAGCATTTTCGAAAAGCTACGCATTGGAAAAAAAAGGTGATTTTACCGGATCGATGGAACCACTCAAAAAAGTGTACGACGAATCATCGTATGAACTGAACCTTAGATTGGGATGGTTAAACTACAATACGGGACTGTTCGATGAATCGGTCATTTTTTACAGCCGGGCCCAAAAACTAAAATCGTACTCCGAAGAAGCACGTTTTGGCCTGATTCTTCCCTTGGCTGCCCTCGGAAAATGGAACGAGGTCATCAAAATATACGATGCCATTCTGGAAGTCAGTCCAAACAATTCGGTGGCGTTGTATCGTTTGGGCCTGGTATATTATGGCCGGAAAGATTACAACCGCGCCAATACGCTTTTCAAAAAGGTCGTGGATCTATATCCATTTGGTTATGACGGTTTATTAATGCTGGCCTGGACCTCCTATTTTCTGGGAAACAGTAGCCAGGCAAAAGTGCTCTTCAATAAAGTGAACCTGTATAATCCGGGCGATAAATCAACCAACGAAGGATTGAGTTTGCTTAAATAAACGATATCCTAAGCTGGCGGATTTTTCGGAAGGACAAAAGGTTAATGGAGAAATGTCTTCAGACACTGTTTTTTGTAACAGATCAGATTAATCTTCTTCATCCAAACCGTTGGCTGAAGCCAACGGCAAAGCATAACAAACTATCTTTTATCATCTTGACTCCAAATACAAGTTCAAAATCAACTCATCTTTAAAACCATGAAACAAATCATTTTAACCAGTTTGCTGGCCATTTCAATGCTGGTGGGTTACTCACAGGTTACCCTTCAGAAAACATACAACTATTCGACAACCGTTGTAAAACTTGAATCGTTGGGATACAAATATTACCTGATGGATGTTCCGAATAGCCAGGTCAGGATTTACAACATGGATCATTCCCTGTTTAAAACGGTCAACTGTAACGTCCCGAATGGCTATTTTCTGGCCGACATCAAATATGTTTCTGAAAATCTGTTTAACTCCGACTCACAGATCGAATTCGTTTACACCTATTACAAGTATGTTTCAACTTCATCCTCGTATTATTACATCTACGGATCACGGATTATCAATGAGAACGGAACCAACCTTCAGACCATTGAAGGTGCCCGGTATATTTATGTGAACAAAACCGGCGATGCGGAATATAAACTTTTTGCCTACTGTTTTGATTATTCTGTTTTTCCTGAAAAAGTATGGACAAATATTTATGGACTGAGCGGCAGTTTGCTTACCGAAATAAATATTTCAGGAAAGAATCAGGATACGTTTCTGAATGCCTGGCCCAATCCTGCCAGCAACATCGTTCAGATTGCCTACGAACTTCCGGAGAATGTGAAAAATGCCCAGCTATATTTGCTTGATCCGAATGGCCGACCGGTAAAAAATTATATGATCGACAATCACACTGATAATCTGGCCTTGAATCTGAATGATCTTTCTGCGGGCACCTACCTTTATTTTATCGAATACGGAAATAAGCGGACTGAAGTAAAAAAAATTATCGTCCAATAATTTTACTACCAGACAGCACCCAAAAGATTGGAGGACCAAACAATCTGTTCGTATTGCCCAATAGTCATTTGTAAATCATGAAATAGTAAATCAATATGAAACGCGCTCCCCTGCCCGATTTGCTGAAAGGCTTTGCCGTTTTTCTGATCGTTCCGGTGCATATTCTGGAAACATTCATCGATTATCCCGGAAGGGAATCTGTTTTCGGGAAAACATTATTGTTGCTGGGCGGACCGGTTGCTGTGCCTGTTTTTATGATGGTGATGGGCTATTTTGTCGCCCAAAGCAAAAAAAGTAATTTGCGCAATTTACTCCGTGGAGTACTTATTTTTATTCTCGGTATTTTCCTGAATATTGGGTTGAACATGAATTTGCTCCTGAAAATCAGGTACCAGAACTGGCAATTCGACCCGCTGCAATATATTTTTGGAGTCGATATTTTTTACCTGGCTGGATTGAGCATACTTGTTCTGGTTGGTTTAAAAAGCATAAAAAAAGGTCAGACGTGGATTGCCTTTGCCTTAATTCTGTTTGTCAGCGCTTCGACTTCGTATTTCAACGAGATCCTGATGGTTACCGACCGGAATTATATTCTGCCATTCATCGCTGGCAACTATTCATGGTCTTACTTTCCACTTTTCCCCTGGCTAAGTTATCCACTGATTGGATTTTTGTTTCAAAAAGCTGAGCCTCGAATCACCGGCTTTTTCCTGAAGAGGAAAACTGTTTCAGGAATTGTACTTTTTACCATTTTGATTCCGGTTCTTATTTTTTCAGAATCCGGGATTGAAACAACCATTAATCTTTCTGAATATTACCACCATACTTTCCCGTTTTTCCTGTGGGCCCTGGGAGTCGACATACTTTGGATTGCACTACTCTGGTTCATCGTTCAAAAATTCGCGGAATTCCCCGTTGTAGTTTTTCTGCGCTGGCTGGGTAAAAACATCACGGTATTTTATGTCATTCAGTGGCTGATCATCGGAAACATTGCCACCGAAATTTACCAGACCCGGGAACTTTCGGAATACCTTTCCTGGTTTATCCCCATATTTCTGATTACAATCGGAATTACATTTCTATTCCAAAAAATTAAAGTGAGATTTACTTCGATTGCCAAGAGCCATTCTTAATAAAAGGAGGTCTTTTCCATTTTTCCCGACAACCATCCGGTTGATTTGCTTGTTAATAAGGAAACTTTCGCTGCGGCTCGTTCAACTTTGCAAAAGTTAACCATGAACAGGGTGATGTTTTGCTTACAAACAGCATGCAAACAAGAAAATAATGAGCAGACAATTTTTGATTTGGGGCCTTTTAATTCTGGTCATGGAATATTATTCGTACGTGGCTTTGAGGTCGGTAATTCGGAATACAAGCATCGGGTTTCAAATGGGAATGTATATCCTTTACGGACTTTTATCGCTGGCCGTCTTATGGAGCATGTATGCCATGCCCCAGTGGTTCCGCACATCCTGGCCTTCACTCACCTTAAAATATACGGTGAACATTTTAATCGGCGTTTTTCTGGGAAAACTACTGATTACTGTCCTTCTGCTACTGGCAGACCTGATCATGGTTATTCCCAATCTGATCAGCATGATCTTTTCGTTTAAAGATCACCCGGTTGGTAGTCCTCCGGAAGGATCTCGTTTCATCAGCCGGTACACGTTTATTTCACAAACCGCATTGTTTCTTGGAGCTGCACTTACTTCAGGACTAACTTATGGAATGACCAGGCGATACAGCTACAAAATAAGGCGGGTACAAGTTAAACTCAACGATTTGCCTGATGAGTTTAAAGGGCTAAAAATCGCGCAGATCTCGGACATTCATTCGGGCAGTTTTGATAATCCGGAAGCCGTTTCGGAAGGAGTGGCTTCCATCATGAACGAAAAACCAGACCTGATTTTATTTACCGGTGACCTGGTGAATAACCGGGCCGAAGAAATTGTACCATACATCGAAGTATTTAAAGCACTGGAAGCGCCTTTGGGTGTATTTTCCGTGTTGGGAAACCACGATTACGGCGATTACGTTTCGTGGCCGTCAGACGAAGCCAAACGACAAAACCTGGATCGACTCAAACAACATCATGCTGCCATGGGCTGGCGTTTGCTCCTGAACGAACATGTGATTCTGGAACGAAGCAATCAACAGCTAGCTTTGATTGGAATTGAGAATTGGGGTGCAAGGGGTTTTACAAAATACGGGGATTTGAAAAAGGCAGTGGCCGGATTGGAAAATACTGCTGTACCGGTAAAAATTCTTTTGAGCCACGATCCTTCGCATTGGGACGCACAGGTTCGACAGGACCACCCCGATATTTCACTGACCCTGAGCGGACACACACACGGCATGCAATTCGGCATTGAAATCCCCGGTTTTCAGTGGAGCCCGGTTCAGTACCTGTATAAACAATGGGCCGGGTTGTATCAGGAACAAAACCAGTACTTGTATGTCAATCGCGGATTCGGCTTTTTAGGCTATCAGGGCAGATTGGGTATTTTGCCTGAAATTACCATGATTGAGTTAGTTTAATGCGATTTTCTTACTGTACCTTGAGTGATCGTAACAGTAACAACAGATTTGTTTTACTTTTTAGAATGCTTTACTGGCAAAGTGTGAAAACCTGTAAATTTAGCCAACGATTGTATAACAGACACAATCATTGGTTAAATTTAATACCTTTACTACAAACCATTTAACCTAATCAAAAATGAAACAATCAAATTATCTTCTTCTTTTAATATTTGTAGTCCTGTTTTTATTTTCCGCCTGTTCTAAAACCGAACAGAGCAAAACTACTTCAACCGACGTGAATTGGCTTAGAGTAGCTGGAGATCAAATAGTAGACCAAAAGGGTGATACTGTTTACCTGCGAGGCTTTGGATTGGGTGGAATGCTTCATATGGAGAATTTCATCGACGGTTACCCTGCCAACGAAGAAACTATGCGCGAAGGACTTTTGAGCGTGTTGGGAGAAAAGAAATACAACTTGTATTTCGATACATTTCTTAAAAGTTATTTCACCGAACCCGATGCCACATATATTCAAAGTCTTGGACTAAACCTGATTCGCATCCCCATTAACTACCATCAATTCGAAGATGACATGAATCCGGGGGTCATCAAAGAAGGAGCTTTTCAGTTTCTCGACAGTGTAATAGCCCGGTGTGCAAGGCATCAAATTTATACCATCATCGATCTGCATGCCTTTCCAGGAAGCCAAAACCAGCACTGGCACAGCGATAATCCCACACATGTAGCATCATTCTGGATTCATAAGGATTTTCAGGATCGTGCACTGCATTTGTGGGAAGTTATTGCTGAACGCTACAAAGACGAGCCTTGGCTGGCCGGTTACGATTTAATGAACGAGCCTGCCGATCCGACCGGGGAAAAACTTTTCCCGTATTACAAGCGCCTTAAGGAAGCCGTTCGGAAGATTGATCCGAACCACATTCTGTTCCTGGAGGGTGATCGTTATTCCACCGATTTCAGCTCGTTCAGCGAAATCTGGGACAACGTGGTTTACACTAATCACGATTATGCCGGGAGTGGCTTTGTTAGTGGCGGCGATTACCCTGGCTATACTGGTAAAAGGTATTTCGATAAGGATACGCTTGAATATGATTTCCTCAAAAGAAGTGAGTTTATGTATAAACACAAAGTGCCAATTTGGGTTGGGGAATTTGGTCCTGTTTATACTGGTAATCCCGCAAAAGACGAAATGCGTTATCAGATACTTAAAGATCAATTGGCCTATTACAACAAATATAAGGTAAGCTGGTGTATCTGGCTGTACAAGGACATGGGACTTCAGGCAATCATGCACCAAAATGCCGATTCTCCCTATATGAAACTGGTGTCGAAATTTCTTTCTCGGAAAGATTCTCTTGGTGCTGATGCCTGGGGCTCAACCGATAAAAACATCAGGCAGGTGTTGGAGCCGATGGAAGAACTGCTTGCAAAAGAGTTTCCGAACTACAATCCCTATCCAAATGGCCCGAAAGCCCAGGTAAGCCTCATGGTCAGACATATTTTGATCTCCGAAGCGCTTGTTCCTGAATATTTTAATTTGTTCAAAGATTTGTCTGAAGAACAATTAATAGCACTGGCACAATCATTCCAATTTGAGAACTATGTAAAACGAAACCGATTGGAAGATATTTTGACTGGACGGGAGAAGTAAATTATTATATCCTTAAGATCAAAAGGACTACCCCGCTTGTGTTCATCAGCGGGGTAGTTTGTTTTATGTCCGCAATGCATTATCTCTGCCAAACAAAAAAATTAAGAACCCTCAAGTTTCCCACGAATCTATTTGGGGGCTTTTGTTTATTTCAGGCAGGAAGCATTCGAGTGAGCTCAGCAGTCAAACGTTCAGGATGACATTGGTTCATCAGTTCAGTAAAAAAGGCCCTCTGCATTTGCAAAGAGCCTGTCTGTATTTTTGGTGACAGCGATTTAAAATCGCGGCATGCTAGTTTTTCACAATCCAGTCGGTAATCCAGTCACCAACTTCCGAAGTAGAATACGATTTTCCTTCGGCGATGTCAACGGTAACCACTTTTGCATCCAGCGAAGCATCAACCGCTTTGCGGATAATTGATCCTTCTTCCTGAAGATCAAAAGCATATTCGAACATCATGGCAGCAGAAAGAATGGTAGCAACCGGGTTGGCGATATTTTTACCGGCAGCCTGCGGATATGAACCGTGAATTGGCTCGAAAACAGAAGTGTGAATTCCGATGGAAGCTGAAGGCGACAAACCCAAAGAACCGGTAATCACGCTTGCTTCGTCAGTCAGGATATCACCAAACATATTCTCGGTCACCATTACATCGAAGTTTTTTGGCCACTGAATAATCTGCATTGCAGCATTGTCAACAAACATATATTCGGTTGTAACTTCAGGATAAGTTGGTGCCATTTCCTGAGCCACTTCGCGCCACAAGCGCGAGCTTTCCAACACATTGGCTTTGTCAACCACAGTCAGTTTTTTGTTCCGTTTCATGGCATATTCATAACCCAGCTTCAGGATACGTTCCACTTCAACACGGGTATAGGTACAGGTGTCGAAGGCTGTATTTCCATTGTCCAGACGGCCTTTTTCACCAAAATAAATACCTCCGGTTAATTCGCGGATGGCAACAAAATCAGCTCCTTCGATCAACTCGCGGCGAAGTGGTGATTTGTGCAGCAAGGATGGGAAAGTAACGACCGGACGAATGTTGGCATACAAACCCAGTTTTTTACGCATCAGTAACAAACCCTGCTCCGGACGAACAGTTGCTTTTGGATTGTTGTCGTATTTTGGGTCACCAATGGCGCCAAACAATACGGCATCCGAATTCATACACAAATCGTGGGTAACATCCGGATAGGGGGCACCCAGTTCATCGATGGCACAGGCACCGGTTAATCCAAAAGTGTATTCCAGTTCGTGGTTGTATTTGGCAGCTACTGCTTTAACCACTTTCATGGCCTGATCGATAATCTCAGGTCCGATCCCGTCGCCGGGAAGTACAGCTAAATTGAGTTTCATATTTTTGGTTTTTATATATCCTTTTTATTCGTCACCCCGAATTTATTTCGGGGTCTGTTGAAATTTAGTCAGATCCTGAAACAAGTTCAGGATGACCAAAACATCGAATTATTTTATTGCTCCAAAGGCTGCAAAGTTAAAATGTTTATGCAGAACAATGGTCTTCGAAAATCCAACCCGTTTCAGCAAATCCAGTTGATAGCTCAATGTTCGTGGTGTATCTTCAGTTTCGTACCGGTTCAGGTACATTTCAATTTCTTCCTGATTGTGGTGTTTTTTCATCTCACCGATCCAGCCGTCGAGCATCATTTGATTAATTTCACCGGTTTCGCTCACGACAATATCGTTTATCCAAAACGATCCGCCTGGCTTCAGCGAATTGTAAATCTTAGAAAAAACCGAGTTCCATTCCTGATCTTCACGGAGATGGTGAAGCGTTGTACCGGCAGTAATGATATCATAGCAGTTTTCTCCAAAAGAAATATCGCGGTAATCCCCCTGAATCGTTACAACAGCTCCGGAAGTGTTTTTCTGCACGCGTTCTTTGGCCTTTTCCAGCATGTTGGCACTTAAATCCACCAGGGTGCAATTTGTTTCCGGAAGAAAAGAAGTGACCTTTACAGCATAATTTCCTCCGCCACAGCCTAAATCCATGATTTGGTTTGCACCCGGATTTAATAAAACAGCCGAACGTGCAATTAATTCCATGCACAAAGGCGAATCAATGGCTGTCGTTTGACCGGTTTTCAGGTTCGAAAAACGTTCCACCTGCTGGTCGAAATTTTTACGGATGGTTTCCGGAGAAGATTTTATTTGTATTAAGGTCATTGATTCATTTATCTTAATAAGAACAATACTATCGGTTTTCAGGTCATCCTGAACTTGTTTCAGGATCTTCCTGCAAGATAACAGACCCCGAAATAAATTCGGGGTGACACTTCCAATAAGGGCCTTGGCTTTAGAAACAGACAAACTATTTTTGACACAATTATATTTTGGGTTCGATCAGATTCAGCATTCGCATGGTGGCTTTAATGGCAGCAGCAGTCTGGTCTGAATCTAGTCCCCGGGTTTTAAACTCCCGGTCAAGTTCCCAGGTGATCAGTGTTTCAACCAAAGCATCGGTTTGTCCTCCCGGAGGAATGGTCACCGAATAATCGAGCAGTTTCGGAAATTGTTTTTCCAAATCACTGTAAACCGATTGAATGGCATTCATGAACGCATCATACATTCCATCACCGGCAGCTGTTGCTTCGTATTTATCGCCTTTCACCATCAGGCTCACCGTAGCAGTCGGACGAAGTCCCATCGCACTGGAAAGTGAATAATTTACCAGTTTAATGGCAGATTCGCTGTCTTCATAATTCAGGACATCGGCCACGATGTATGGCAAATCCTCGATGGTCACTGTTTCCTTTCGGTCGCCCAGCTCAATGATCCGGTCGGTAACCAGCTTCAGCGAAGCGGCATCAAGTTCGATTCCCAAATCTTCCAGGTTATTTTTAATGTTTGCTTTTCCTGAAGTTTTTCCGAGGGCATAAATGCGGGTACGGCCAAAACGTTCAGGAAGCAGATCGTTGAAATACAGATTATTTTTACTGTCGCCATCGGCATGGATTCCACTGCATTGAGTGAATACAAACTCACCAATCAACGGTTTATTGGTTGGAATGCGAATTCCGGAGAAGGATTCAACCAGCTTCGAAATTTTATTCAGCATGGTTTCATTTACCCGGGTTTCCATTTTCATGTGGTCTTTCACCGTAGCAATCACGCTCGAAAGTGGCGCGTTTCCGGCACGTTCGCCCAATCCGTTCACGGTGGTGTGCACACATCTGATTCCGGCTTTTATGGCATGAAACACGTTCGCAATCGCCAGATCGTAATCGTTGTGAGCATGAAAATCGAAACGTGCATCCGGATAGGTTTCAATCATTTCGCGGCAGAACTCATAGGTTTCATCCGGATCGAGAATTCCCAGAGTGTCCGGCAACATGATACGATCGATCTTTAATTTCAGTAATTCTGAAATCATAAAATGAACGTAATCCGGAGAGTTTCGCATGCCATTCGACCAGTCTTCAAGGTAAACATTCACCGAAATTCCCAATTCATCAGCATAATTGATTGACTTTTTGATGTCTTCGATATGCTGTTCCGGAGATTTCCGGAGTTGCTGAGTGACATGTTTGTAAGAACCTTTGCAAAGCAAATTAAGCACTTTGCCGCCCGCCGAATTAATCCAGTCGAGCGAGGTTTTCCCATCCACAAAACCAAGAATTTCAACCTTCGAAAGATGTCCTTTTTCCTTTGCCCAGGCCATAACACGTTTGGCAGCAAGGAATTCACCTTCAGAAACGCGGGCTGAGGCAATCTCGATCCGGTCTACTTTAACGTCTTCCAGCAAGATACGGGCAACGCTCAACTTTTCCATGTCGGTAAACGACACGCCGGAAGTTTGTTCTCCATCCCTCAGCGTCGTATCCATGATGCTAAGCATCTGGTTTTCTACCTCAACTACTTTTCCTGTCATATTCCTACTATTTAATAAACATTTCCTTTCAAAATCATAAACAAAAGAACCAGTCACCCCGAATTTATTTCGGGGTATGACGATCAATGAGATAAGATCCTGAAACAAGTTCAGGATGACCAGCTCTTATCGATGATTTCGATAAGGTAATGGAAATTCATTCCAATTATTTTGCCTCGAAGGCTGCGATTTCATCTTTCATATCTACCAGATAATCGATGTCATCGAGCCCGTTTGTCAAACAATGTTTTTTGTACGGATTGATCGTGAATCCAGCCGATTCGCCAGTTGCACTGATGGTGAATTTCTGATTCTGAAGATCAACCACAAACTGAGTATTCTGATCTTTTTCAATCTCAGCAAAGATTTTTTCCAGAAACTCAGGTGATACAACCACCGGAAGGATACCATTGTTCAAGGCATTTCCCTGAAAAATATCGGCAAAAAAGCTGGAAACCACCACGCGGAATCCATAATCATAGATGGCCCAGGCAGCATGCTCGCGGCTCGAACCACTTCCGAAGTTTTTACCGCCAACCAGAATTTTGCCTGAATATTTGGTCTGATTCAATGGGAAATCTGCAATTGGCTGATTGCTTTTGTCGTAACGCCAGTCGCGGAATAGGTTGTCGCCAAAACCTTTGCGTTCAACGGCTTTCAGGAAACGAGCCGGAATAATCTGGTCGGTATCAATATTTTCGATTGGCAGCGGAACTGCCGGCGAGGTTAATGTTGTAAATTTATCGTAGGCCATGTGATTTATTATTAATGAATTATTATTTATTATTTTCCGTTTGAATTGATTTTCGTGATGAAATAAAGATGGATGTTAGTTCGCCAGACTCCTTAATCAAAAAAGATGAAATACTGTCTACCAACAATTTTTCTTCAGTAGCAAACTCCAACCAAAATCCACTTTCGTCTGCTTCTTCAATAACAATTGATAATTTGGCAACAAATGCAGCTTTCGAATGAGCCAGATTTGCAGCACGATAATTAGCAGCAACTGAAGTCGAGCAACGAATCAATTGTCCACGAATATGTCTGCCAAGAGGATTTTCCGGAAGAGATAAAGCAACCTTTACACAATCATGTGCATACTTTTTTGTCCTGTCTTCTAAAATCTTCTTATTCATCACAAATAATCAATTATCATTCATAAATAATCAATCCAAAAATTCTCTTGGATCTGTAATCTTTCCGGTTACAGCAGCGGCGGCAGCGGTTAGCGGGCTGGCAAGCAAGGTGCGTGCGCCCGGTCCCTGGCGGCCTTCGAAGTTGCGGTTCGATGTTGATACCGAATATTTTCCTTCCGGAATTTTATCGTCGTTCATTGCCAGACAAGCAGAACATCCCGGCTGACGAAGTTCAAATCCTGCTTCGTTCAGTATTTCGACCAAACCTTCAGCAATAATTTGTTTTTCAACAGCGCGTGATCCGGGAACAATCCAGGCAGTCACGTTATCCGCCTTTTTCTTGCCTTTCACCGCATTGGCGAATACCCTGAAATCTTCGATACGACCGTTAGTACAACTTCCGACAAAAACATAATCGATTTGTTTACCAACCATTTTGTCGCCCTGATTGTAACCCATGTATTTCAACGATTTTTCGTAAGTCAGTTTATCGTTTCCTGCAAGGTTATTGCTGTCAGGTACATTTTTCGAAATACCGATTCCCATTCCGGGATTGGTTCCGAAAGTAATCATCGGCTCAATGTCGGCTGCATCATATGTATATTCAGTATCGAAAACCGCATCAGCATCCGATTTCAATGTTTTCCAGTAAGCCAAAGCTTTGTCCCACTCTTCACCTTTTGGAGCAAACTGACGGCCTTTCACATAGTCGAAAGTAGTTTGGTCAGGAGCAATCATCCCACCACGGGCACCACACTCGATACTCATGTTGCAAAGGGTCATGCGGCCTTCCATCGATAAACTTTCGATTGCAGTTCCGGCAAATTCAACAAAGTGGCCTGTACCTCCTGAAGTTGAAATCTGAGCGATCACATACAAGGCGATATCTTTGGCTGTTACACCTTTATTTAGCTTTCCGTTTACCGAAATGCGCATTTTTTTCGGTTTGGGCTGCATGATACACTGACTGGCAAATACCATTTCCACCTCGCTGGTACCAATACCAAAAGCGATTGCTCCGAAGGCACCGTGTGTTGAGGTGTGGCTGTCGCCGCAAACGATGGTCATTCCAGGTTTGGTTAAACCCATTTCAGGACCAATGATGTGCACAACACCATGACCTTCGCTACCCAAACCATGGTAGGTGATACCGTGATTCGCACAGTTTTTCTTCAGCATCTCCACCTGATTGCGTGACAATTCGTCTTTGATACTCAGGTGCTGGTTGATGGTTGGTACATTGTGGTCGGGAGTGGCAACCGTTTTCTCCGGACGAAGCACTTTTAATCCACGTTTTTCCAATCCCAGAAATGCAACCGGGCTGGTTACTTCGTGAATCAAATGCTGGTCGATGTATAAAACACTTGGGCCGCCTTCAACCTGTTTTACAACGTGCGAATCCCAGATTTTGTCGAATAAAGTTTTTGCTTCCATTATTTATTTTTTTTGCCGCGCCTCTAACCTCTCTCGACGAGAAGCGAGTTGCGAAGCTAATATTGATATTTAGTTTCTCTCTTTTAAAGGTTTTCTCCATTCCGTCCGAAAAAAGAAGGTCACTCTTTTCAACCCTATTTCGCGAACGGTGCTATCGTATCATTCCGTTACCCGGGGTTTTACCCCGGGCTATTGATATTTAACCCTTTCAGGGTAAATAAATCATAAATGTCCGTCAGCTAAAGCCGACGGCAAAGGATAAGATGTTTCAATTCTACTTTTCCTTTTCTTTTTTATTCTGACTTGGTTTTAGTTCCTCCCGGGATTTTATTGATTGCATCCAGGAAAGCCTCCACCGAAGCCGTAATGATATCAGTATTCGCTCCGAAGCCGTGGTAAACACCGTCTTCGTGTTTTACCTGCATGTGTACTTTTCCCAAGTCGTCGCTACCATGTGCGATGGCCTGAATCAGGAATTCTTCCAGAATAACCTTACGGTGAATGATTTTTTTCACTGCTTTAAGTGCAGCATCAACCGGTCCGTTTCCTGAAGAAGTAGCATCCATAATTTCACCGGCAATATTCAGGCGGACATTGGCAATTGGCACCAGGCCTTTACCGGTAACTACCTGCAAAAAGTCAAGCTTAATCCGACGCTCTTTTTGTGTCACATCGCCCAGTAATGCTGCAACATCGTCGTCTTTAATGTCTTTTTTCTTATCTGCCAGTTTCAGGAACTGTTCGTAAACTTCGTCCAGTTTCGCTTTATCCAACTCGAAACCCATAATTTCCAAACGATGTCTCAATGCTGCACGTCCGCTTCGGGCAGTCAAAACAATGCTCGATTCATTGATGCCCACATCAGCAGGATCCATGATTTCGTAGTTTTCGCGGTTTTTCAATACGCCATCCTGATGTATCCCGGAGGAATGTGCAAACGCGTTACGACCAACGATTGCTTTATTTGGCTGAACCGGCATGTTCATCAGGTTCGAAACCAAACGGCTTGTTTTGTAAATATTTTTTGTGTTGATATTGGTATCAATGTTCAGGATTGCATAACGGCTTTTCAGGATCATCACCACTTCTTCAAGCGATGTGTTTCCGGCACGCTCGCCAATTCCGTTCATGGTAACTTCTACCTGACGGGCACCATTCATGATTCCGGCAATTGAGTTTGCAGTTGCCATTCCCAAATCGTTGTGACAGTGTGTCGATAAGATTGCCTTGTGAACGTTCGGCACATTGTCGATCAGGTATTTAATTTTTGCACCAAATTCGTGAGGCATGGTATATCCGGTTGTATCCGGAATATTCACAACCGTGGCACCAGCTTTAATAACTGCCTCAACGACGCGTGCAAGATACTCATTATCAGTACGACCGGCATCTTCAGCATAAAATTCAACATCCTCAACATACCTTTTTGCATATTTCACGGCAGCAATCGCGCGCTCAATAATTTCATCAGGATTTGAATTTAACTTGTTGTAAATGTGGTAATATGAGGTGCCAATTCCAGTGTGGATGCGACCTTTTTTAGCAAACTTAAGGGCTTCGGCTGCAACATCAATGTCTTTTTCGACAGCACGGGTTAAGGCACAAATGGTTGGCCATGTCACCGCTTTGGAAATTTCAACCACCGAATTAAAATCGCCCGGACTCGAAATCGGGAATCCGGCTTCAATCACATCGACACCCAATTCTTCCAATGCACGTGCAACTTCGATTTTCTCAACGGTATTCAACTGACACCCGGGAACTTGTTCACCGTCGCGTAAAGTGGTGTCAAAAATGTACAATCTATCGCTCATAACTATTTATTTTTTTCGTTGTTTTCAAATTTTAAATAATTTCTTCACTCAATCGGATACCCGAAGCCAGAAGGCTTCCCCTCTCCGTCCAAAGAGAGGGGGTGAGCGATATTTTGTTCGTGAATATTCTGTTATTAACTGAATTCATTATGTTTTTATTTTTTCAATAGTCGTGCAATAAAAAAAGCCATCCCCTGTAATGAGAATGGCTTTTTTTAAGCTTTTATAGTTTTACCCATACCATTCTCATTCGTGCATCCAAATTAGGAGAATACCGATAATGAGACCTAGAAGGGAAATGTTAGCAAAACGTGTCATTTCTGAATAATTTGATACAAATATGATCATTATTTTTTAAAATGAAAATAAAACAAACATTTTTATTCGGATTACAAATAAAAAGATAAGATTGTCTTTAAATAAGTTGCCGATGTTATTTCAATTTCAAAGATAGGAACAAGATTTTCAGGCGATTGTTCAGTATTTCCTGAATTTAAAAATCAATTTGAAAAGCATTTAGGATTCCATCTCTTTTCGAGAGATGGAATCCTAAACTAATTTTCATTAGAATTTCATATCGGTATCAGCTTTTTTCAAGTCAAGTTCTTTTACCCAGACATTTCTGAAAAGCACTTCATGACCTTCGGCCTGTAATTTAATTCCTCCGGGAGTATCCGTAATTCCTTTACCTCCATCATTGCCACCATCGATTCCGGAATTAGGCCCGCCAAAAACCTGACTGATTGTTTTATTGGTATGAACTTTTACACCATTAAAATACATCGATACGATTGGATGTTCTACCAGTTTTCCGTTTTTAAACCGCGCAGCCCTGAAAACAATATCGTAGGCGTTCCATTTTCCGGTTCCGTTGTATGCCGAATAAGGCGAAGCTTCTTCGTTGATGACTGCAGCCATTCCGTGAGCTGTCGAATCACCATCGAGGATCTGAATTTCGTACCGGTTCTGAAGATAAACTCCGCTGTTTCCACCTTTGGCAGCCACCAGAAATTCGACATGCAGGCGAAAATCCCGGAATTTTTGTTTGGTGACAATATCAGCGGCTCCGTATTTACCGCCTGCTCCGGCGGGATCGTTGCTGCTAACTGCTGTGCCTCCATCAACCGGATCGCTCACAATCTGCCACTTGATTGGCATTTCGGCGGAAAAGCGCGGGCCTTCCCAGTATTCCCAATTGTTATGAAGCATTTCGGGACTTCCGTCAAAATAAACGACTGCTCCTTTGGGTGCTTTTGCTCCCACCCCGGTTTGTGCTATTGTTGTGAATGAAAAGCTTAATCCGGAAAAAATCAGGAATAAAACAGAAAATTTGAAAACTGAAGATTTCATAGTTGGCAGGTTTTAGGTTTGAATTAACATTGAAATATAATTCAAATTATTGGAAAATCAATTCAGCCATTGCCTTTACCTTTTTCGCCATATTGATATAGTGAACTTCAGGATAAACACAAAAATTCCATCCTTTTCTGAAAAAGATGGAATCTATATGACTGACTGATATTTCGGTAAAAGGAAAAACAAATTCTAAAATTCAAACGGATTCAGCTTAGATCGTTTACTTTGCTTTTTAGGATTCTCATATACATTTGCATATTTCAAGTGTCTGAAATCCTTTTTCCCATTTGGTTTCACATAAACATTAACACGGGCAATATAAAAATCGTGCTTCCCGTTAAAAATTGAAATTGGACGATCGACCTCGCCAAGTTCAAGCTCCGAATTAAAAAAGGACTGGAAAATAAGATTGACAGAATCTTTCGTTTCAACAATATATTTATGATTCTGGCGATTTACATGATCCTCAACAGTGATATAAAAACCTGTATGAGCAACATTAACTTCTTTCTCGGCAGAAGGACGAAACGAAAAACTAAAAACAGCGAACAGGATAACAGCAAACAATTTCATATCGAAAGAATTTAAGGATCTTTCTGTTTTTCCATTGTTACTCGTTTTTATCCATATCTTCAGTCAAAAATCACCGAAACGAGTGCAATAAATATCAGACGATTAAACTATAAATATTAAGCGTCCAAAGCTAAAGAATTACTGAATTGTAATCATTAACAATCACCTGAGTTGTTAACAAAATTGAATTAGTTATTAACATCCGTGAACATTTTACGATACGCTCATTTTTTTTCTGAAAAACACGACCAGAAATTATTTGTTCTCTCCGATAATCTAGATTTTTACCATGCGTTTCATTTCAGTAAATCCTTCACATTCCAGCCGGTAAAAATACACACCGGCAACAACAGGTTTTCCTGTATTATCTTTTCCATCCCAATAAAGTGTATGCACAGTTGACAGTTGGCTATCATCACTAAAAATGCGGATTACCCGACCGTTCACATCCAGCACCGAGATTTTATATTTTTCAGGATTGACCAGATTAAATTCGATGTAGGTACCGTCGGTAAACGGATTTGGATAATTCTGCCACAATTCTGGTTTGTTTGTAATGTCAGCTGTTAATTCTTTTGCTGATGTTATGTACGAAGAATTTCTCAAGCCTGGAGTTCCGCTGTTTACCGACAAAACCCAGTTTATTCCTGAATTATTCTCGCTGGCCGGATTACCTAGTTCCAATGACCACAATTCGTCCAGACTGTATGTTGGCCACGGAATGTCATTTCCATAGTTCACCTCGTCAATAAGCTGCTCCTGTCTCGAAAAAAGTTTAATATCATCACCTTTGTTCGACAAGCCGAAATTCAAAACGAATGGATCAAGTAAATTTTTAAGCTCCCCAAAAACCGATTTCATTTTGATCAGATCATTGCAAACGACCAGATATTCATTGGCTTTCAGGATAGTGCCAGCTGCAAAAATGAACTGATGGTCTGGATCCGAATCGGTAAGTTTCCATCCGGAAATATCCAGATCAAACTGGCCTTTGTTGTAGATTTCTATCCAATCGCCCGGATCCTGAGTTGCGCTGTTATTGACACTTATTTCGTTGATTACAACATCATCGTAATGACTTCCGTCACTTTCGAATACTGCAGTAATATTGAGACCGGTGAAGGGAGCAACAGTTATTGTAGCTGATGTTCCGACATTGGTCACTCCTTCCCATTTCAGGAATCGGTATCCGGCTCTTGGAACAGCCGTGAGTGTAATCGGAACTTCCTTAAAATAGGATCCCATCCACGGATAATTGGTTAATTTCAACGAATTAAGCTGAACATACCCCATCAAAGAATCGGTGCGGACAACCACAAGCTGAGGATTCGAGAAGTTAAATTTTTGCCGGATATGATTGAATACATTTGCTGGCCGCTCGGTGGCAAAATATTTCATTTTTTGTACTCCGGAAGACCATCCGTTTGCATTTCCGCCGGCCCATCGTGCAAGATGATAGCCGATTTCGCCCGAAATGGCTGCACTCTTCAGGTCAATGGCCTGATTTACCCGTTCACCTGAAAATGTGGAGTTGAGCAAATCGGCAAACTGATTGATGAACTGATTTCTGAATCCACTATTTTCGAGCAACTTCCGGAGAATTAAAGTCGACCAGGGTGGATTAGGCCAGCCTGGGCCATCGGTAGCTGTTGCAGCGGCAAGCGAATTTTCAGTAGGAGGAGAATTCCAGATTCCCATCCCAAAATCGGTATCAAACAAAAGCCAGCGCCAACGGCTTCCGGGATCAGTAGTTTTCCAGTACTTAATGTTGTTTCCGGGCCAGTCGTGGTTCCTGAAATAAATTTGCGAGGCAAAATAGTTGATAAAATTCTCCACATCAATTTGCGAAGCAACTTTATCGTAGTTTGACTGATTAACCAATGAATTTGTCTCGATGAAAGAATAAAGACTCAAATATTCATCAGCGGTCCCGATTATCGGACTTGCATTGTTTTCGAGCAAAACAACTTTATTGGGATCGACTCCATGATTTGCCGCCAAATAATTTTCGTTGATTTTTTCACGGATATTCAGAATCCCCCAATATTCACCATTCAGGAAAACGGTTGACGGACGGTAGGCCATAAAATCAAGTCCCAATTCAAGGGTTAATCCGGTCATCAATCCATCGCGAAACATCGATTGGTTCCAGTCGTTTCCGGAGTTACGAAGCACCAGGTTTTTAAATTCATCGAACGGTCTCTCCCTGAATATTTTATATTTCATCAATTCAGGTCCGTAACTTTTCCGGCAATACAAGGCCATCGATTTCTGAGCATTGGCCCGCGACCAGTTGCCATAAATTTTTATTCCGGCATCAACATCAATCACTTTATCACCTGTATTTTCCAACAATTCGAAATGACAGGCCTTTTCCCAATCCTGCCAGAAATTAGCTCCAAAATTAGGATTTGCAGCTTCAGCATTCGGACCTTTCACATAGATACCAGTGTTGTAATCCCACAAATCCGAAGGATTCATCGAAAGGGATACTATTGGCAGGTTCTTGTTGTCGTAAACGATGTATGAATTTGTAATCACTTTCCCTGGAAAAATCCCGGACCGGATTATCCGGGCCCGAATAACCTGAGTCGATCGAATGTCTATTTTCCCGGTTATTTTATAGGATGACTTAGTTGGTTCCGAACCATCCATAGTATAATAGATTGTATCCTGACCATTCGGAGCGGTAAGGATTAAAGATAATCCACTTTTTGAAACATGACCCGGCTTGCTGAAAATCGGGACACCTACATTTTCCTGCGAGATGGCCGTTTCCGGATTTAATTCACCCGGCGTTGGACTGGCATAAATTACCCAGGAGTCCTGATCATTATTTCTCCGGCCATATGAAGTATTCATTGCCAGTGCCGGAATCTGTACACTGTCAGCATTTGCTCCATCTGGATTTGTCAGATAAACAGATTCGCCGTCGCCGCTAATTCTGAAATTCGTATGAAACTCATGCTGCCCCATATTCAACAAGGGAACAAGCTGCTGACTGGCAGGTTTTGTGGCGGTTCCGACAGTTAAAAACGGGATCGCTGACAAATCAGACGAAGTTGTATTTACATTGTGAACCTGAACGGTCAGAATATTTTCACCGTTTTTCAAAATCGAAGCGGGATTCTCAACATCAAATTTTTCAGGTGCTAGTCCCTGGTAAACCAATGCTTCATGCTGGTCGGATGCCGATTCACCAAATCCGGGCAACTCGCCCTTCCCGGCCATCTGCGACCGGGCAATTTCAACACCATTCAAATAGGCAACAAAACCATCGTCGTAATCCATGTGCAAAACCAATTGTTTTATCTCCAAAACATTTTCGATGGTAAATTTTTTCCGGAGAAATATGGATCTGTTTACGGTAACATTAGTGGCATCATCGTTATCGCCAAAGCCAAATCCGCTTTTTCCTGAATTCCAGTTGCTATCGAAAAACGAAGCCAGGCGCCAGTTACCAACAGGTTCGGAGGAAGGAACAAGATATTTCCAGGAGTCGCCCTGGTTAATAATTGTGTTCCAGAACAAGGGTACTTCATGCCGGTCTTTTCCTGAAGCAAAAACGACCAGGTATTCTTTCGGTTTAAGTTGAAAATCAGGGAAAACCCATTGAAACAATTCGTCCTTTTTATCCGACAAGCCATAACCATTCAGATTAACAGGATCATTTCCAAAATTGTAAATTTCGATCCAGTCAGGAGTATCTCCATCGGCATCGGGAAGCACTCCTCCATTCGACGACATAACTTCATTTATTCGGAGAGTTTGACCAGAGATTTGAAAAGCAAAAAATGCAAGCAGGAAGGAAATCAGAGAAAATTTTAGCATTAGGTTTCGTTAGTTATAGCACAACCGGAATGACAATAAAAAAAATCAACCCGGAATACACGTTCAACGGTGCAGCCCGGTTTATCTTTAGAATCATTTCTTTCAGCCAGTCATTAGTTTAGTATGACAAAAATAGCAAACCAACCGAGAGTTTACCAATTCCATAGAAAAATGATTGATTACCGGTATCTTTTGATGGATTTTTACCTGATTTCAACATCTTATCATTCAGTTTTCGAAAATCAGAAATACCCGGTAAAACAGAACCGATACCAAATTTTAATTCAAAAAAACTAAAAAGGATGCAAACCAAAACTTTGTCATTACTTCCCACGCCTGAACCTTCGAATCGGGGTAAGCACAAAATAGCTTCTTTCCGCAAAATAAACAAGCCCCCGCCATCCAAACCGGACAACGAGGGCTTATTTATTTTAACTCACACGCCCGTCACTTAAAACTGACGGCAAAGGATAATTGCCTTGAGTTTGTTTTTTCGATAATTCAACCGATATCATTTGCCTCCGTCTGCTAAAGCAGACGGCAAAGAATATTCGTTTCAAACTTGTGTTTTCGATAATTCAACCGATATCCTTTGCCGTTTACTACAGTGAACGGACCTTTTATTAATTAAACTCCCAATTTATTCCTTCGGATCTGCTCGGCGCTGGTGAAATTGTTTTTCACCACATGGCCTTTTAATGGCAGCATTTTTTCGTGGATGGCGTCAATAATCCAGTCGGCACATGGGAAGAATGAATCTTCCAGTTCATACGCAGGAGTAATCCAGTTGCGTGATCCAACCACTACCGGTGGAGCATCCAATTCGTCGAAAGCCAGTTCAGAGATGGTTTGTGCCATTTCTTTCATGAACGAACCACGCGATGAAGCATCACCCGAAATCACAATGCGACCGGTTTTTTTCAATGAAGCCAATACCGGCTCGTAGTTAAAAGGACTCAAACTGCGTGCATCAATCACTTCAGCCGAAACACCGTATTTTTCCTGAAGAATATCGGCAGCTTCTATAGCGCGGTACAAAGTTGCACCGATAGTTAGAATTGTTACGTCTTTTCCTTCGCGTTTCACATCTGGTTCGCCAATGGCAATTTCATAATAGCCTTCAGGAACACCACCTTTGTGAAACATTTCGCCCATATCGTACAAACGCTGGCTTTCGAAGAAGATCACAGGATCGGTTCCCTGCAAAGCAGCATTCATCAAACCTTTGGCATCGTATGGAGTTGCCGGGAATACCACTTTCAATCCCGGAATCTGAGCTGTCAATGCTGTCCAGTCCTGTGAATGCTGTGCTCCGTATTTTGAACCTACAGAAACTCGCAACACCACCGGCATTTTGATCACATTTCCGCTCATCGCCTGCCATTTTGGAAGCTGATTAAACACCTGATCACCGCAACGACCCAGGAAGTCGCAATACATGATTTCAGGAATGACACGACCACCACACATTGCATAACCAATCGCTGTACCAACAATGGCTGCTTCAGCAATCGGCGAGTTGAACAAGCGGTGATAAGGAAGCACCTCAGTCAATCCGCGGTACACAGCGAACGCGCCACCCCAGTCGCGGTTCTCTTCTCCGTAGGCAATCAAAGTTGGGTCTTTGTAGAAACGATCAACGATTGCCTCGAAAATTCCGTCGCGGTAGGCGTAAGTTTTTATTTTTGAGTGTGCTTTGCCATTTTCGTCAATCGCAAAACGTTCTTTTTTAGCCAGTTGCTGCACACGTGGATTTTCTTCCATTGGGTGATTAACGTCCGGAGCGCGGTCTTCCATTCGGTCAACCGATTCGTTTCCAAACATCATCTCGCCAATCAGGTTTGGATATTTGTCCATATCCATCCGTGGAGAAATTTCGAGGTCAATCGCCAATTTCATGCTCGATTCCATCAAACTGATGGTGTCGCCTTTAATTCCGGTTAATTGTTCTTCAGTAGCTACTCCGGTTTTAACCAGTTCTTTTCCAAACCAGGCAATCGAATCCTGTGCTTCCCAGGCTTCCACTTCTTCTTTCGAACGGTATGAAGACGCATCCGATGGTGAGTGACCGCTGTAACGGTATGTTAAAACGTCGAGCAAAACCGGTCCTCGTTTTTCTTCCAGAATTTTGCGTTTGCGTTTATAAGCGTCAATCACAGCCAACGGATTGTATCCGTCAACACGTTCAGCATGAAGTTGATCTTCATTTAAGCCTGCACCAATTCGTGCGGCAATGTTATAACCTGCAGTTTCGCCACAAGTTTGTCCACCCATTCCATATTGGTTGTTCATGATGTTGATGATCAGCGGAAGACCGCCTTTCATATCACCTTCCCACAATTCATTAAACTGATCCATAGTCGCGAAAGTCAGACCTTCCCAAACCGGACCACAAGCCATTGATGCATCACCAATGTTGGCAACCACGATACCTTCCTTGCGGTTCACTTTTTTGTAAAGCGCGGCGCCAACAGCAATATCTCCTGAACCACCTACGATCGCGTTGTTTGGATAAACACCAAACGGAGTGAAGAAAGCATGCATCGAACCACCCAATCCTTTGTTGAAGCCGGTTTCGCGGGCAAAAATCTCTGCCAATGTTCCGTAAATCAGGAATTTAATGGCCAGTTCTTTAACTGTTCCTGAATGTCCTTTTTTTACCGGTGCAAAAGTGATTCCGTCGAAATGACTTTCCATTACGTTCATCAATTGTTCGTCGTTCAGTTTTGCGATTGCGGACAATCCTTTGGCCAGAATTTCGCCGTGACTGCGGTGCGAACCGAAGATAAAATCCTCAACTCCCAAGGTGTAAGCCATACCTACCGCAGCAGCTTCCTGTCCGATTGACAAGTGGGCCGGTCCCGGATGATCGTAAGCAATACCGTTGTAATCGCCACGGATTTTGATCAGGTTCAGCATAGTTTCGAACTCACGGATCACCACCATATCGCGGTAAATACGCATCAAATCTTCATTGCTGAAATTTGCTTTTTCTTCTTCAACAGTTTTGTTGTACTGGTTTACAGGAATGGCGTTAAACTTAATTTCACCAGCTTTCCTGACTTCCAACGGATCAATAAATTGAATTTTTGGCATTGTATTTAGATTTTAAATGTTTCTTTTCCAACACAAAGACACTAAGTCACAAAGTAAAATTTGATTTTGTGTCTTCGTGCCTTTGTGTTTAATTAAAACTGGAATATGGTTTCTTTGATAATCTCACTCACGGTTGGGTGCGGGAACACAATTTCTTCCACATCCTGAACACGCAATTGCGCTTCGATGATGGCACAGGCGCCCCAGATCATTTCGGAACAAGCTCCGCCTACCATGTGAATCCCGAGAATTTCGCGGTATTTTTTGCCGACAATTACTTTGCAGAAACCATCTTTGCCTTCATTCTCAGCAACGAAACGTCCGGCATAAGCCATCGGCAGTTGTTTCACTTCCACTTCGATGCCTTTTTCTTTGGCTGCTGTTTCAGTCAATCCAACACCGGCAATCTCAGGATGTGTGTAAACTACTCCCGGAATTGCATCGTAGCGCATCACATCTTTGCGGCCCAACATGTGGTTTACGGCCACTTCACCTTCGCGGCTGGCAGTATGAGCCAACAGAGAGAATCCGGTAATGTCGCCGGCAGCATACACATT
>JBASYJ010000007.1:0-4035 GCA_049277435.1 Prolixibacteraceae bacterium | reverse complement strand
AATGAGATACTGATATTGATAAGATTCTAATTCACATTAATTTAAAACCAGTCTAAACTGCGAAAATGGCAAGTAATTTTTAATAAAAACGCAAATATTCATATATTTGCATTTGTTAAAACCCAAACCATGATTAATATTCAGGAATTAGATACCGACCGATTAGAACTGGCAGCCAGTATGCTTAAGGCAATCGCTCACCCGATGCGGATTGCCATTTTAAAACATTTGGAAGGCGGCAAAAAGCTCACAGTGACCGAAATTCACGAATTACTTGCCATCGAACAATCAACCACTTCACATCATCTGGGAATTCTGAAAGACAAAGGAGTTCTCTGTTCACGCCGTGAAGGAAAAAATACCTACTACTATCTGAAACACGATATTTTGAGTCAGATAGTCGATTGTTTGCATCGCTGCACCTGTGAATAAAAAAAGGATCCGATCTTCAGAAAAGACCGGATCTTTTTTTTCAAAGAAGCCAACTTTTAAGGTTGGCTTCTTTGTTTAGCTGAATATTACCACAACTTTTCTAATTTCGACCTCCGGAAAATTTTAATTATGGCTAAAATAAGAGTTACCAAACAATTTGGCTTCGAAATGTCGCACGCTCTGCTCAATTACGATGGGCTTTGCCGCAATATTCACGGTCACTCGTATAAATTGCAGATCACCGTTTTGGGCGAACCACTAATTGATGCAGAAAGTCCAAAAGACGGAATGGTGATCGATTTCAGTGTTCTGAAGAAATTGATTCAGCAACAGATCATCAGTAATCTGGACCATTCTCTGATGATCAACGAAAAGGCGCCCATCGACAAACTCAAAGAACTTGGGGAAATGTATGAGCGAAACCATGTCGTTCCGTTTCAGCCAACATCTGAAAATATGGTGATCTACATTGCCGAAAAAGTGAAACCGATTTTGCCTGAACATCTTGAGCTTTTCAGCGTTCGGTTATACGAAACCAGCAATTCGTTTGCCGAATGGTTTGCAAGCGACAATTGATTGCAGATTAACGATTAAAGATTGGCGATTGCTGAAGGAAAGTAAATTGTTAATCACAAATCGTTAATTGTTAATCGTTAATTTTATAGAAAAAAACAATCTCCATGGCAGCACACAACAACAACGATAAACGACTTTTTCTACTGGATGCTTTCGCATTGATTTACCGCTCGTATTTTGCCTTCATCAAAAATCCGCGTTTCAACTCAAAAGGTCTGAACACCTCGGCCATGCTGGGTTTTGTAAACACACTCGAGCAATTGCTGAAAGATCAGCAACCTACACACATCGCCGTAGTTTTTGATGTGAGTGCGCCCACCTTCAGGCACGAAATGTTTGAAGCTTATAAAGCTCACCGCGAAGAAATGCCCGAAGATCTCCGGAAATCGATTCCATACATCCGGAAAATCATTGAAGCATATCACATTCCAATTCTTGAAAAAGAAGGTTTTGAAGCTGACGATGTGATCGGAACTTTGGCAAAAAAAGCTGAAACAGTAGGCTACACCACCTACATGATGACTCCGGATAAAGATTATGCGCAACTGGTTTCCGAAAATATTTTCATGTACAAACCTTCACGCGGCGGCGAAGCGCCCGAAATTTGGGGAATTCCTGAAGTTCAGGAAAATTTTATGGTTGAAGAACCCTGGCAGGTAATCGATGTACTTGGACTGATGGGCGATACCGCCGACAATATTCCCGGTTGCCCCGGGGTTGGCCCAAAAACTGCAATGAAACTGGTTTCGGAATTTAAATCGGTAGATGGTATTTACCAGAACATCGACTCTCAGAAAGGAAAACTGAAGGAGAACCTGGTTGAACACGAGCAACAGGTCCGCATGTCGCGCAAACTGGCCGAAATTATTCTGGACGTTCCGGTCGATTTCGACGAAAGCAAACTGATCATGGAAAATCCTGATTTTCAGAAACTGAATGAAATTTTTACTGAACTCGAATTCAGGCAACTGATTCGTAAACAGGAAGAAAAACCTAAACCGGTATCCGATGCACAATTTGCACAGGGAGACTTATTTGGTTTTTCAAATCCGGTTCCTGAAGAAAAAATCATGGAAACAAAAAGTCTGGAATCAATCAAAACAGTTCCCCACCAGTATTACCTGATCGAAACGCCCGAACAGCGGGCCAGCTTGCGAGCCGAACTTTCGGTTCAGAAAGAATTTTGTTTCGATACGGAGACCACCGGACTTGATACCCTGCTTTCTGAACTGGTTTGCATTTCGTTTGCATTCCGCAGCCACGAGGCGTATTGTGTTACCATACCTGCCGACCGGGCAAAAGCAACCGAAATTGTTAAGGAATTTCAACTGGTTTTTGGTGATGAGAAAATCCTGAAAATCGGCCAAAACATTAAATACGATCTTTCGATCCTGAAAAATTACGGGCTCGAAATTCGCGGACCACTGTTCGACACCATGATCGCGCACTACCTCATTCAGCCCGAAATGCGGCACAACCTGGATTATTTGTGCGAGCAATACCTGAATTTTCAGAAAATTACCACGGATACACTGATCGGTGGCAAAGGATTGTTCCAAAAAACCATGCGCGATGCAAATCCGGAGCAATTGCGTGATTATTCTTGCGAGGATGCTGACCTGACTCTTCAGCTGAAACTCGCCATTGAAAAAGACCTGGATGCCAGTGGCAGCCGAAAATTATTCGATGAAATTGAAATGCCGCTCATTTATGTTCTGGCCGATATGGAAATGGCCGGAGTGAACTTAAATACTTCGGAATTAAAAATTTATGCCGAAGTTCTCCGGAAACAAATTATCGGTCTGGAAAAGGAAATTATTCAAATGGCCGGCGAAGAATTTAATGTTTCATCACCCAAACAGCTCGGTGTCATTCTGTTCGAAAAGATGAAAATCGATCCAAATGCCAAACTGACCAAAACCAAACAATATTCAACTGCTGAAGAAACGCTTGAAAAACTTCAGGATAAACACCCGATCATTGGTAAAATTCTCGATTTCAGAGGACTGAAAAAATTGCTTTCGACTTACGTCGAAGCATTGCCATTGCTCATCAATCCAAATACGAAGAAACTGCATACCTCCTACAATCAGGCCATTGCAGCAACCGGTCGCTTAAGTTCAACCAATCCGAACCTGCAAAATATTCCGATCCGCGATGCCAACGGCCGCGAACTCCGGAAAGCGTTTATACCTTCTGACGACCAGCACACCTTCCTTTCAGCCGACTACTCACAGATCGAATTGCGGATCATGGCAGCGCTCAGTCAGGATAAACAAATGATTGAGGCATTCCGCAACGAACAGGATATTCACTCGATTACCGCATCGAAAATTTACAAAATACCGCTCGAAGAAGTTACTTCAGACATGCGCCGGAAAGCCAAAACCGCCAACTTTGGAATTATATACGGCATTTCGGCATTTGGTTTATCAGCCCGTCTGAACATTCCGCGCACCGAGGCCAAAGAACTGATTGACGGCTACTTTGAGAACTTTCCGCAGATAAAAACATTCATGGATTCGAGCATTGAAAATGCACGCAGCAAAGGTTTTGTTGAAACCATCATGGGCCGGAAACGCTACCTGAACGACATCAATTCGAACAATGCGGTAGTGCGTGGAGTGGCCGAACGAAACGCGATTAATGCGCCAATTCAGGGTTCGGCAGCCGATGTGATCAAGATTGCCATGGTGAACATCTGGCGCGAAATAAACAATCAGAACTTAAAGTCGAAAATGATTTTACAGGTTCACGATGAGCTCAACTTCGATGTTTACCTGCCCGAACTGGGGCAAATGAAAGCTATTGTAAAACATGAAATGGAACATGCTGTAAACATTGGCGTGCCGCTTACTGTTGAAATGAATGCAGGAGACAATTGGCTGGATGCACACTGATTTTTTGAAATGATGAGCTGAACCCAACCTGCATTTCAGAGTAAAACTAAAAGCAGATTGAGGATGTTGAAACAACTTTTTACTGAAGATGAATACAGGGAAGCGTTAAAAAGGTTTCTGGAAATAT
>JBASYJ010000006.1:0-16312 GCA_049277435.1 Prolixibacteraceae bacterium | reverse complement strand
ATATATAAAACTGGTACAGAATAAGATAAACAGAAGGCCAAGAGAAAAGTTAAATTTTAAAACGCCGTCTGAAATCTTTTTTGCAGCTTTAAATTGATTTGTCGCATTTGTGACTTGAATCTACGAGATCCTAAATCTAAGAAAAAAGCCAAAACACTGAAAATAAAAGCGTACCTTTGCGGAATTCAGTAAAAAGAACATTTTCTTGAAACGCTGAATAAGCAAAGCTATTCAATTAAAACAGCCCTCTGATTATATTCCCGATTTTAAATTTTAATTTCAGGATTGATACAAAAACTGGATTTACAGGAAATATTTTTGTAGATTAGTCACTTTCACAAGAGAGATCTCAAGAAGTTTGCTGAAATGTTTTGCGGCAGAGAGATGAAAAATGGGAATTTCAGCAATTGGAATACACGCATTTTTGGAAAAGAAATTCAAATTAAAAATTAAAATTATCCATGGGTAGATCACAGGAATCATTCAACAAAAAAGAAGTTCGGAATAAAAAAGAGAAAAAGAGAAAAGAAAAGGAAATGAAAAGAATTGCCCGGAAGGACTCGGATAAACCGAATAGCCTGGACGATATGATTGCTTATGTTGATGAGAATGGAGTGATCATGGACACTCCTCCCGATCCCAATGAAAAAACAAAAATTAACCTGGAAGATATTTCAATTAGTATTCCCAAAAGCGATCCGAATGACAAACCTGATCCGCTTCGTAAAGGATTTGTAACCTTCTTTAATGAGTCAAAGGGATTCGGCTTTATTAAAGACGCAGAAACTCAGGAAAGTGTGTTTGTGCATGTGAATAACCTCCTCGAAGAAATAAAGGAAGGAAATGTGGTAAACTTCGAAGTTGAAATGGGACACAAAGGTCCAACCGCAATTCAGGTAAGAAAATTTAAATAGTCGCCGCCAATAATTCTGTCTCATTCCTGAACTTTGGAATCGGACTAAGAGTTTATAAAAGTATAGCAAATAAAAAATGCGTTCTTGATTTAAGGACGCATTTTTTATTTCTGGGAGCAGCCATCAGAATAATGCAGAACGAAGAGTTTATTATTGTGTATTTATCATTAACTCTTGCTAAATTTATTTCTATTTTGCAGAAATTCGGTTAGTATATAAACCCAAAAACCATCAATATGAAACACGTATTTACATTCCTGTTTTTATTTTCCTGTCTGTTTTTTTCAGTTTCGGCCAAAACCATCGAAAAAGAAAAATCAAAAGAAAAAGCCAAAGGTGATACCATCATCAGCACTTCGCTGGTCGACGGATTGAAATTCAGAAGTGTTGGCCCGGCCTGGGCCAGCGGTCGTATTGCTGATCTGGCTGTAAATCCCCGGAATCAGAAAGAATATTATGTAGCAGTTGCCAGCGGAAATGTCTGGAAAACACTTAATAACGGAACAACCTGGGAACCGGTATTCGAGAAATATGGATCGTATTCGGTCAGTGTTGTTGAACTCGAACCCAATAATCCGAATGTGGTATGGATTGGAACCGGTGAAAATAACCATCAGCGGTGTCTCGGTTATGGCGATGGAGTTTATAAATCGCTCGACGGGGGAAAATCATTTAAAAATATGGGTTTGAAAGACAGCCGGCAGATTGGTGGCATCGTGATCGATCCCCGAAATCCAAACATTGTTTTTGTCGCTTGCGAAGGTTCTGTCTGGGGCCCGGGAGGCGATCGCGGATTGTATAAAACTGCCGATGGTGGAGCAACCTGGGAAAAGGTTCTGAATGTCAGCGAAAACACCGGGATCAACAATGTGGTACTCGACCCATCCAATCCGGATATCATGTATGCCACATCGGAACAGCGACGCAGGCATATTTTTACCAAAATTGGAGGAGGCCCCGAATCAGCCGTTTACAAATCGACCGATGCCGGGAAGAACTGGCGCAAAATTATGGAAGGCCTGCCGAAAGTGGATATCGGCGGAATGGGCATCGATGTTTCGCCTGTTAATCCGAATGTGGTTTACCTGATTGTTGAAGCTCAATTGGGCAAGAGTGGATTTTTCCGATCCGACAATAAAGGTGAAAGCTGGAATAAAATGAGCGATTACTCCGCCAGTGGCCAGTATTACAACGAAATAGTCTGCGATCCGCTTGATGTGAATAAAGTGTATTCCACCGAAACCAGAAGTAAATTCACGGCAGATGGAGGCAAAACCTGGGACAACATCGGGAACAACAAACGACATGTTGATGATCACGCCATCTGGATTGATCCGAAAGATACAGAGCATTTAATGATTGGAAGTGATGGCGGTTTATACGAATCGTACGATGGAGGTAAAAACTTCGATTTTAAGGAAAATCTGCCGGTGACTCAGTTTTACCGGGTGAATGTTGACAACGCCCTTCCTTTTTATAATATTTACGGCGGAACACAGGACAACAATTCCATGGGCGGACCATCGCAAACCACTTCCGGCGATGGAGTTGCCAACGATGAATGGTTCATCACCGTTGGAGGCGACGGGTTCTGGATTGCTACCGATCTGGCCGATCCAAACATTATTTACACCGAATCGCAGTACGGAAATCTGGCTCGTTACGATCGTAAAAGTGGCGAAGACATCAGCATAAAACCTCGCGAAGCAAAAGGCGAACCTGGTTATAAATGGAACTGGAATGCCCCGATGATCGTGAGCAAACATGCGCCTGAGCGTCTTTATGTGGCTGCCGAAAAAGTGTTCAGAAGTGATGACCGCGGAAACAACTGGCAGCTGATCTCAGGTGATCTGACGACCCAAACTGACCGGAATTCTTTCCCGGTGATGGGCAAATACTGGAGTGCCGATGCCGTGGCGAAAGATGTTTCAACCTCGCAATGGGGAACAATCGTTTCTCTGGAAGAATCTCCTGTAAAAGCCGGTTTGCTTTATGCCGGAACTGACGACGGGGTGATTTCGGTGACCAACGACGGTGGCAAAAACTGGATTCAGACCAAAACCTTTGCTGGAATTCCGGAATATACCTATGTGAGTGATCTGAAAGCCGACCGGTTTGACGAAAATGTGGTTTATGCCGCTTTTGACAACATTCAGCGCGATGATTTTAAACCCTATCTGCTGAAAAGTACCGATAAAGGTAAAACATGGCTTTCCATCTCCGGAAATCTGCCTGAAAACGGTTCGGTTCACAGCATCGAACAGGATTTTAAAGAACCAGATCTTTTGTTCGCGGGAACCGAATTTGGTGTGTTTTTCTCCATCGACGGAGGTAAAAACTGGGCACAGATGAAATCCGGCCTGCCAACCAGCGCGGTATACGACATTGCACTTCAGGAACGGGAATCGGATCTGGTTCTGGCAACTTTTGGCCGAGGATTTTATGTGCTCGACGATTACAGCGCCCTGCGCGAATTGTCGCACGAACTGGCCAACCGCGAAGCTCATATTTTCAAGGTGAAAGATGCCCAACTATTTATCCAGACTTCCTCAAAAGGAAACCAGGGATCGACCTATTTTCTGGCTAAAAATCCGGAGTTTGGCGCCACATTTACATATTACCTGAAAGAAGTTCCAAAAACGAAAAAGGAAATCAGGCAGGAAGCCGAGAAGAAACTGTTCAAGGAAGGGAAACCGATTCCGCAACCAGGCTGGCGCGAAATGGAACTGGAAGACAAACAGGAACCTGCACACCTGATTTTTACCATTACCGACGAATCCGGAAATGTAATCCGCCGCCTGACGAAAGCGCCTTCGAAAGGCATCAGCCGGATCACCTGGGATTTACGATATGCTTCAACCCGATTGGCTAAAAGTGATAAGTTTGATCCGGTTAAGGAATCGAAGGGAAGTATTCTGGCCATGCCCGGGAAATACAAAGTTGCCATGAGTCTCTGGGCCGATGGTCAGGAAAAAGTGCTGGTGGCGCCGGTTGAATTTACCTGTGAAAAGCTTAATCTGAGCACCCTTCCGGCAGCCGATTATCAGGAAGTTGTGGCTTTTGGTAAAAAAGTAAGCAAATTATCGGCAGCCATGAATGGAACAAGCCAGCTGACCACCGAACTGATTTCCAAAATAGAAAGCATCAAACAGGCCATTTATGCCGCTCCTGAATCCAACTCCGGATTGATGGATTCAGCCCGAAAACTGGCGGATGAACTGGAAAACATCAGGTTTAAACTGGAAGGACTGACTGCCAAAGCCAGCTACGAAGAAATTCCACCGGTTGAAGTTCCGTTGCTTGAACGGTTGGGAAATCTGGTTTCTGGCCACTATAGCTCAACCTCGGTCATCACCGGTTCGGAACTTGCCGGGCTGGCAATTCTGGAAGAACAGTTTCCTCCGCTTCTCGATTCATTGAAACAACTGGTTGAAAAAGACATTCCGGAGCTCGAAACTGCATTGAATAAGGTAAATGCACCGTGGACTCCGGGACGGTTGCCGGTCTGGAAATAAATCGTATTCTAAACGTTAAGTCAAAGGAAAAGGCTTTTGTTCCTGAAAATGGGGATAAAAGCCTTTCTCTTTTTATTTGTTTCTGCAGTTTATTTTTTATTGTCCCAGTTCTTTTCTGATCCGGTCTTCAATCAATTGAGCAAGTTCGGCATTATCCATTCCTTTGGGTTCGATTGGTTCAAGTGCGGTAAGTTTTAGATGAACACCCCATGTCATTGGGAAATAACCGTTTTTCATGATTTCGTAATTGCCGTCGATTGCAAACGGAACAATTAGTGCCGAGGGTGCTGTCCGGATCAGTGAAGCAATTCCGGCAGGTTGAAAGGGCTTTAATTTGCCATCCCGGGTGCGGGTTCCTTCCGGGAAAATACAGGCGGCATAATTGTTTTTTTCGATGTGTTTGCCCAGCATCAGAATATCTTTAACCGATTGCCCCTTGTTATTCCGGTCGATCAGTACCGATCCACCGTGTTTTAAATTATACGAAATACTGGGGATGCCTTTACCCAGTTCGATTTTCGCAATAAATTTAGGATGGTTTTTACGGAATCCGACAATGATAGCCGGAATGTCCATCGTACTTTGATGATTGGCAACGATGATAATCGGGCGGTCGTGCGGTACATTTTCCAATCCTTTGAAAGTGATTTTTGTACCCAGAATTTTCATCCCGTAGAGTAACCCAAGATTCATATAATCGACAACGATTTTACGCACCGGATATCCCCAGATCTTTTCGGTAATCACCTGTATGGGATGAAATATGAGTAAAAGCAGTCCGAAAACCAATAAATAAACGGGAGAAAGAATGTAGGAAAGTATTTTTTTCATCATGTTGAAACGATTTTTTGGCTTCACAAAAATAACCAAAAAAAATCAAGCTTCAGAAACGAATCAGCCAGGTGATGGTTGGTTTGGAAAATTTATCCGGAAATACATTAGGAATATGTGATGTTTTAAAGTTTTAATCAGTCGGATTCAACTGAATATTTAATAAATTTAAGCTGCCTTTAAACTTATCTAAAAACCTCAGCTCATGAAAAATATTTCCGGAATGTTTCTTTTTATGTTATTGGCTATTTGTAGCTTTTCGCAAAACGAAAAAAATCTGGCCGAAAAATTGGGATTTGTTCCCGATGCAAAATTACTGATTGTTCATGCTGATGATTTGGGCTTGTCGCATTCGACAAACAGTGCGGTTATAGAGGCCTTTCAAAAAGGTGGGATCACTTCCGGAAGCATCATGGTTCCATGCCCCTGGTTTCCTGAGATTGCTGAATATGCGAAAAACAATCCGAAACTGGATATCGGAATTCACCTGACTTTGACCTCGGAATGGGACAATTATTTCTTTGGCGGGATTCTGCCGGCCAGTTTAATTCCCAATTTGCTCAATCCGAATGGTTTTTTTTATCCTTCGGTTGAAGAGTTTGCCAAACATGCCAATGTTGCTGAGGTCGAAACGGAAATCAGGGCACAGATTGACCGGGCACTGGCATTTGGAATCAATCCAAGCCACCTGGACAACCACATGGGAACAATCCTTGCTTCTCCGGAATATTACCCGATTTTGCTCAAACTTGGCAAAGAATATAAATTGCCAGTTTTGATCCCTGCTGATATGATCCGGTCAGTTTCACCTCAATTGCTTGAAATGTTTGGCAAGGACAATGTGCTAGTCGATCGGTTATTCATGATTTACCAGGCCAGTCCTGAAAAAGAATGGGGGAAACCTTACCTGAATTTTATTGAAAACATGCAACCCGGACTGAATGAAATCATCGTTCATCTGGCCCGTAATGCCGATGAAACACAGGCAATCATGGTCAATCATCCGGATTTTGGTGCCGAATGGCGGCAACACGATCTTGATTTTGTTTTGAGTCGTGAATTTAAAGAAGCACTGACCAAAAACGACATAAAACTGGTTACCTGGCGCCAGATCGGTGCTGTTCAGTATCCTGAAAAATGAGGAATCAAGGGGGTTCTGAAGTTTTGAGGAATTAATTTTGAAGTTTTTCGTTTCTTTGACACCTGATAGTAAACCATCAAAAAGAATCCAATGACCAACAACGATATATTAAAAAAACTTCGGATTGCATTGAAATTGCGCGATGAAGATATTCTGGAAATCCTTTCTCTGGTTGATTTTAAGCTATCAAAAGCTGAACTGACTGCCTTGTTCAGAAACGAAGATCATCCGAATTACAAGGAATGCGGCGACCAGCTTCTCCGGAATTTTCTAAATGGTTTGATCATATACAAACGCGGTCCTGTTCCTGAAAAAACAAACTCAGTATCTGAAAAGAATACAGGAGAACGGGTAAAACCAAAAATCGTAATAAAAAAAGCGAACCGGCCTAAGAGCGAATAAAAGTGTAAAAATTGTCGATTTGCATCTGATAGTTTCCAAGTTTAAATAGTTGCCTTTTTTAGTTTCAGTAATAATTATTAGGAATTTTAGCCTTATATTTAGTTAGAAAGCCTGAGTCAGTCAAATAATATTAGCTGGAAATTATGTCTGGTATTCTTTTCCATACCTGGATCAGACATTGCGCGGTACTGTTTTTTCTAACTTTTATACAGGAAGATGCTGCCATTGTTGCTGCTTCATTCGCAAAGACGGAGTATGGTTTGCCTCTGAGTCTGGCCTTTTTAAGTGTTTATTTTGGGATTATTACCGGCGACCTTTTTATTTATGGATTAGGTTGGGTTGCTCAACGAAATGAATGGCTGAGATCGAAAGTTATCGGGCCAAAGGTTGATCAGGTTAAAGTATGGCTCGAAAATAATTTTGTATGGGCTGTTGCAGTCTGCCGGGTTACTCCAACATTATTGTTTCCTACCTTCGTTGCCATTGGCTGGTTCCGGATGCCTGTTAAACGGTTTTTCATCATCACTGTAATCACTTCGGCCATTTATACTCCGGTCGTTTTTGCGCTGGTAACCTTGCTTGGTGATGTTGTATTAAATAAATTAGGTTATTGGTCCTGGGGAATTATGTTCCTTGTTGTTGTTTTATTTCCACTCCGGAAAGCTTTTTTTTCGTGGATCAAACCTCAAAATGGCGATAGTCTTGCAGTGTTAACTTTGCCATTTTTAAATGGTGCTCAATTCCTGAATAAGATTCAGAAAAAACAACACAGTGGAATGCCTTCGCTGCAAGGATTGAAACGGCTTGTTTCGTTTGCAGAACGCATTCCGAACGGTTTGTTTTATATACCGGTTGGCCTGCGGTGGATTGCATTATCTGTCTGGTACCGAAATTTTACCATGCCATCGGTGGCTAATCCGCTGATCGAAACCGGTGGATTCTGGGGCGAATCAAAAGATTCAATTCTTTGTAATGTGGCGACAGAACAGAGAAAATGGATGGCCAATTATTTCGTGTATACCCGTTCGGCCGGGCCTGCGCTTGCCGATCTGGAAGAAATTTGTGAACAGATAAAAAGAGCAGGGCTTGATTTTCCGGTAGTTGTAAAGCCCGACATTGGCTGGCAGGGTTATGGTGTAAGGCAGATTGAAAACAAATTCGCGTTGCTGGAATATCTTTCAGCCTTTCCTGAGAAAGTTAAAATGTTGATTCAGGAATTAATTCCTTTTGATGGTGAAGCCGGAGTTTTTTATGCCAGAATGCCCGGTGAGTCTACAGGAAATGTATTTTCGTTAACCTTGCGCTATTTCCCATTTGTGATTGGCGACGGAACTTCGACAATACGAAAATTGATTCAGGAAAGTCCCCGGACGAGTTTTAAAGCGAACTATTTTCTTGGAAAATCGCACGACCATCTGGGATTGGAGGCCAATAAACTAAATCAGGTTCCTGATGATGGCGAACTGGTTCGGATTTCATTTATTGGCAGTATCCGGATTGGCGGAATATACCGTGATGCCCGCAATTTAATCACTCCCGAATTGATTCAGCGGTTCGATGATATTGCACACAGCATTCCCGAATTTTACTTCGGAAGGTTTGACATTCGGTTCAGATCAACAGATCGACTGAAAAAGGCAGAAGATTTTTCGATCATCGAGATTAATGGTGCGGGTTCGGAACCCATTCATGCCTGGGACCCGGAAGTATCAATTTTCCACTTGTACAGCGAATTGTTTAAAACACAAAGTCTCATGTTTCGAATAGCTGCAAGAAACCGAAAACGGGGATTTAAACCGGATGGACTTGTACCTTTTCTCACAGCCGCTTTCAGGCAAAATAAGCTTATTAAAAAATATCCGCCAGCAGGTTAGCAAGCTGAATACGGGAAAAAGAATGCCGCTTCCATTTCCGGAAGCAGCTTTCAACGAATTGACCACTTATTTATTCACCTTCCGGTTTTATTTTTTCGACCTTGACAGACTCAGTTGGTTTTTGAGATCCTTTCAGGATGTCAGGCAATTCAAGTCCGGCCGATTTGAAAACATCGTCGAGCGGAGGAATTGACCCCAGCATTCCCTGCATGAAATTGGCAGTTGAGGTTTTTCCATCCTTGCCATTTCCTGTTTCCCAGACAGTTACTTTATCGATCTTGATATTTTTGATGGCTTCAACCTGAGTTTTAACCAGTTCAGGCAATTTGTCAGCAATCATCATCATCACGGCATCTTTCGAGTTGTTTCCGGCAGCTTTCACCATCTGTTCGAAACCTTCAGCCTGTTTGCTCAGAATTTCGTATATACCGCGGGCCTGGGCATCCATTTTCATGTAAATGGCATCGGCTTCCCCTTTGGCCATGCGGCGGGTCTGTTCGGCGATGGCTTCAGCATCGATTTCAACCTTTTGTTTGTCGATTTCTGCTGACACCACCACGTTGGCTGTTTGAGTCGCTTTTTCGCGCATGGCACGGGCAATCTCAGCTTCTTTTTCTGCCGCATAAGCTTCTTCGAGCGCTTTGGCTTCCATTACTTTTTCTGCGGCAACAGCTTTACGGCGGGCTTCAGCTTCTTTTTCGCGGCGATCGGCATCCGAATTGGCAATGGTGATTTTCGCAATGTTTTCACCTTCAACAGCAACGGCATCAGCTTTTGCAACCTGAACACGCTGTTCCTGATGGGCTTCGGCCTGACCAATTTCACCATCGCGGTTTTTTTCCGCAACGCTTTTCTTGGCATCGTTGATCGCTTTTGCAGCGGCTTCTTTTCCTAAAGCTTCGATGTAGCCCGATTCATCATTGATGTCGGTTACGTTTACGTTGATCAGTTTCAAACCGATTTTTTTCAACTCAGCTTCGACGTTTGAAGATACTGCTGCGAGAAATTTATCGCGGTTGCTGTTAATTTCTTCAATGTCCATGGTGGCAACCACCAAACGCAACTGACCAAAAATGATGTCCTTGGCCAAATTGCTGATTGTTTCCTGGGTTAATCCAAGCAAACGTTCGGCAGCATTGGTCATCACGCCCGATTCGGTAGAAATACCAACTGTAAAGCGTGAAGGAACGTCGACACGGATATTTTGCTTACTCAGCGCGCTTTTCAGGTTAATTTCGATTGAAATCGGGGTCAGGTCAAGGAACTGAAAAGACTGAATGATGGGCCAGATAAATGCAGCTCCACCGTGAATACATTTTGCGGAACGTGATTCACTTTCGACGCCTTTGCCAACTTTTCCGTATACAACCAGAATCCGGTCTGAAGGACAACGTTTGTAACGCTTGAGCATCGCTACAATAATAATGAACAGGAACAGGACAGCAAGGCTGATTAATACAACAAAATAATCGTTCATGGTGCTTTAAAATTTGGGTTATGGAATGATTTAGTGTTTTTTAGAAATTTAATTGCGTCTGACCAGTAAAATCTGGTTGTTGATGACATCTTTCACCTGAATAAGCGATGAGGTTGGAATATCCTCCGTGTCATCTGTGATCGCATCAATCGTTTCGAGCGTTCCCTGAACAGTCAGCTGCACTTTGCCCATACCTTTTCGGTTGGCAGGAATAGTGAGGTACACTTCTCCGGAACGTCCAATGGCATTTTTAAGGTTCATGTTTCCGCTTTCGGCGAGTTTCGACATGAAATAAAAGAGCGAAGCCATCGCCAGCATCATCGCAAATCCACAAATAAACGATAGGATAATTACCAGCCAGGGAGCCATTCCAACACTTATAAAACCAAGGCCAGACCAACCAAATAAGGTGAAGAAACCAACAATGTTTTTTACTGAAAGAAACTGGAATGGAATACCATCTCCATCAATAAATGTATGACCTACATCGGTCTGAACATCGGTATCGGCATCGGAACCGAAAATCGTTAAGACCAATAGGAGAAGGAAAATAAGTGTTGAGGGTGCTGCGATAATCCAGTAGACCTGTGACAAGAGGTCCAACTCGCTCCAGACTGGAAAAATTGATAAGATCATTTCTAGTTTTTTTTGTGTGATTATGGGAATAAATATACATAAATATTATCATAATCGGGAATTGTAAAAGTTCCGGAATCAGGCTATTTGCCGGTAAGTGAAGGAAAAAATCTATTTAAACGTCGAATTTCTGTTTGTCCTGAAAAGTACTTTGTCATTGAAGTTTTCGACAACTAAAATAGTCTGTTCACCGAAGAATCAGGCCTTTAAAATGAAAAATAAAAATAATCAAACCAATGGCGAATTGCCCATGAAGACATGTATTGGAAACCTGCAGTTGTCTGTTTATCTTTGAGTTATTTAAATTTTCAGGCCTGTTTTATTTCAGGTACTACTATAAATTTATGCTATAATAATGGGACTAATGTTAATTACATTTTGCATGAACTCTGGTTGGGATGGTGGAATTTTTCATTGACAGTTTATTTATTTTGACATAAGAAATATTTCTGTTGTTAAATAATATTTTTTAAATTGGTCAGCAAAACCATACCCAAATGCATGCCTTAAAAGTCTACCACAAATTCATCAGTTTTTATCCGGATAAATAAATTTTATTCTTTCTCCGAAATTTTTATTCGCATAATTTTTAACCAAAAACCAACTAAAACAATTCTGTCAAATGGATTCAAACATCAATTATCAGGTAGACGCTAAAGAAAATTTATATTTCTACATCCGCCTGGTTGTCAGTGTCGGACTGTATTACCTGCTTTTCAAACTCATCATGTTATCATTTCAGTCGGAAAAAATTCCGGCAGCCTCTGTCTTTGTTTTGTATTTTTATGCTTTTGCAATCATCCTGTTCATTTTTTTTCGATTCGGTATTCTGATGGGGCATCTGAAAGGAAATGCAGTCAGGATAAATAAAAACCAGTTCCCCGATCTTTATCAGATTGTGGTCAAACAAACCCGGCAGCTTGGAATAAATTCAGTTCCTGCGGTTTATATCATGCAATCGGGTGGGGTACTGAATGCTTTCGCGGCAAGGTTTCTGGGTCGAAATTACATTGTTCTTTATTCTGAAATTGTGGAAGCAGCCTATGAGCAGGATAAAAGCATTCTCGAATTTATCATTGCGCATGAACTGGGTCACATCAAGCGAAACCACATGATTAAAAATATCCTCCTGATGCCTTCCTTATTTGTTCCTTTTCTTGGAACTGCTTATTCCCGGGCCTGTGAATACACCTGCGATAATATCGGCCATGCACTCTGTCCATATGGAGTAAAAGGTGGCTTGCTCATTCTTGCGTCAGGAAAGACAATCTATAAAAAAGTAAACCTGAATGAATTCATCCGGCAGGAATCAACCGAGGATGGATTCTGGAAATGGTTTGCCGAAAAAGTATCGTCACATCCAAATTTAACCAAACGACTGGCAGCGTTTAGTGAAGTAAGAAACTCAACGGGTGTTCCTCAACAAACAGAAATGGTTAATGAACCAATTGCAGAACCTGTCGTAGTTGTGCAAAAGGAAGACGATCACAGCCGGTATCTGCCACATTAAATTTGATTTTATCAGCCAGAGTCCGACTGATGAATCACCTTCCAGCGACAGACCGGAAAAGGATATTCCTTCAAATCACTTTTATCATCAGCCCATTCTCTATCCAGTGCCGTTTTTAGTTTTTGGCACAGCTCAAAAAAATAGTGCGGGTATAAGGTCTCAATTCAGAGGACCTTTTACCTGCACTTTTTTTAAACTGCGTGAACAAGTGTAGATTAATACAAACTGTTTATTTCACCAGATTTTTGAAAGCCGATCCAAAAATCAGATAACCCGTATTTCCGGCAATCGTGCCCTCATTTTCTCCCCACAGAAATGGCCAGTCGTCGTAATTTTCGAAGTGGTCGGGTTTCCGGAATAATAAACCCGGAGCAACATTGCCCGGAATGAATGAAAGGTCGGCCCGGTTATTCCCATAAAACATCGCTTTCGGACGTGCGGCACCCACTGCTGCCACCAGGGAATAATTGTGGTACGGATGGCATCCAAACAACCAGTTGGTGGTTTTGAAAGCATTGCCGGCATCGATAATCTCCGGAAAATATTTGGCGGCAAAGCAATTGGTAGTGCCAAAGCTCACCACGGCTCCGCTTCCGGCCCAGTTACCAAGCCCGATTGGGACTCCGTACGGATTATCCTTTTCAAGCCCGTCGATGTATTCTTTGTACTTCACCACATACGGACGGAGTTTTTCCTTGTAGGATGCGTCCAGGTGCGGGATGGCGTCCAATGCGGTCAACAGCGTGAAACTAACATTACGCTCGAGTGCCGGCCATAAAAGCTCCTGAAATTTATCTAGATATTGTTTCTCCCCGGTTGAGATGTAAAGTTGAAGATTGGTGGCAATATCTGCTGATCCGCGACCCATGCCAGGGCTATCCTGCGGCTGTTTCGCAAGCAGTTCAGTCGCCTCTTTCAGAAGTCTTTTTGATTGTTGCAATGCTCTTGCCGAAAGATCGTCATTATATCCCTTCAACGCCCGGCTTGCTGCTGCAAACGTCGTTGCTGCCCTGAGATCGAGGCCGGGATTGCGGCTGGTAAATGCCCACAAGTCATCCTTTACTCCGCTCGACTTACCGTCAGGGGCAACTTCGTATGGGCCAAGGTTCGGATTATATGGAAGGCCGTCGGTTATAGAGGCTGCATCGCCAAGGTGATGGTAATTATCGAGAACCGAGTTGGAGAGCGTTTGTGCCATATGACCGAGGATCTCTGCCTGAGCCACCAGGTTCAATGTTCCATGCTCGATAAACTGCAACACGTCTGGTGTCCCGTCCGGACGGTGAAGATCAACATAACGCTGCTTCTCATCAACAAAAGTTTCATCGCGTAAAGGGTTGAAATATTCCCATGTTTGAACAAAGTTTTGCACCACTCCAATGTTCGATCCTGTCTCAATATCGAAATCACCGGCATCGAAAAATCCGCCGATATTTAATCCTGGAATCGTTTCCAGCGGTTTAAACTTAGTATCGGTGGTTGGACCTTGTCCGTGAAGGTCGAAGTGATCGGTATTTGGCGGAGCCTGTAGATATCCTTCCTTGAAAGGCTCACCGTGCCAAACCCTGTACGCCTGGTTTACAAACATGTGATTCATGTGAATGGGGATCCATATATCGCTGGTGGCGTCGGTAATCCAATTGTAAACACTTTTGTCTATCAAAAAATTATTGGTTTTAAAGTTTCCATACTGAATAAAGTATATACCGGAGGTGCTAACTGAAGAAAAATCGAATTTCACATAGTGGTACTTGTAATAGTCGCCCCACGATACGACATTGCCTGTGAATACTTTGGTGGCATTGCCATCGTCACCAATTTTAAAGATAGATGCAGTTCCAAGCGGTTTGTCTTTTTTATCGAGTTCAATCACAGCAACTTTGGGTTGTGTCGGAAGGTAGCCTACCTGAGAAAAACCGATATTTGGTTCTCTGATCCAATCTTTGATGGCATTGGGTTCAATGGTCCAGGTCAACACCTTTCCTGTTTTTCCTGCCGGAAGTAAACTGCGAACAACAAACCAGCCATTTTGAGCCAGCATGCGTCCGTCGAAAAGCATCAAATCGGCATCCGGAGAGGTGATCTTCACCAAACGATCAGGTGCATCAGGTGCCATAAGTAAGGTACGGCCGGTTTCGAGCGGAAGCGGATCAATAAATTTGCCGGTTCCCCGGTCATCGGAAGTTACATACCCTTTGAATTGCTTAATTTTTTCACTGTTCGGCTTTGTAATAGTGTTGCTTACCGCATAACGTGGAACCCGATTTGGGCGCCCATCCATCAAATAGGTCTTTGCCCAATACTGCGAGGGCAGAAACTCCAGATTAAATCCGGCTTTTCCTTCAAGTGCTGCCGGAACAGGCTTATCCAGGTATACAGCTATTTCAACGCCTTTACCATATGCAGTGACAATCACGCGAGTATCAAAATCGTAGTCGCCATACCTTAACGTAGCCTCAATGGTGTTCGAGGCACGATCAACCTTTCGGTTTGAAATTGCAGGTACAAGATCCCATTGCTCCGGAGTGCTGGAAAGCCGCACAGCTCCGCCTTGTGCCGTTCTCACACCATGGTGAATCAATTCTATACCGGCATTCTTCTCATCGTTAAAACCTCCGGTAAAAAGGTTGCTATATACGAGAACATTGACGCCTTGAGTCTCGAAATATTCAAGATCATTAAGTTTCAAATCCTGTCCCGAAGCATCACTGAATGCCGCCAGAATCAGAACTACAACGGTTAAAAATGTTAGTTTTTTCATGATGATTTAGAGGTTAATAATTAGGTCATGGTTTAAATATAGAAATACATCGTCATAAAATAACACGATAGCGGAAAATAAAAATGTCATCCTATCCGTCAGCTAAAGCAGACGGCAAAGAATAACATTCCATCATCGAATCTCTACAAACGAAGCGTCATGCCAGTCATCCAGAACTTGTTTCAGGATTGTTTCGGCATCTCAAGTCCTTGAAAAGAGCGTCATCCCGAACTTGTTTCGGGATCCCATCGCATATAACCGACATTTTGCTTAAATTAGTAAAAACTCTTAATCTATGCGGAAAGGCTTCGTTTATATCATGTCGAATAAAAACAGGACAACTTTTTACATAGGTGTAACCAATGCAATTAAACGAAGGATTTTGGAACACAAAACAGGAAAGGGTTCTGCATTTACCAAAAAGTACAATCTGGTCGACTTGGTTTATTTCGAGAAAATTGAAGGATTGGAAGAATGCATTCTGCGGGAGAAGCAATTGAAAAACTGGCACCGCGACTGGAAGATCAATCTGATTAAAGAAGATAATCCTGAAATGGTTGATTTGGCTGCAGATTGGTATGTTGAAGTTGAAGGGAATTTAGTTGTGAAAAGTGGTTGGCAAGAGATCTCTCGTAATCAAACAGATGCAGAAACAAGTTCGGCATGACCAGGATGACGGGGATGACAATCTGATCATCGTTTTTCCTTCCTCATAGCGTCATCCCGATGAATATCGGGATCTTTGGAAGAATAAAATCTTTCTTTAAATGATTCATGGATTTGGACGGATCCCGAAACAAGTTCGGGATGACACCCTGATTGTGGGTTTTTGCTGTTCGAAGCGTCATGCTGGTCATACCGATGAATATCGGGATCAGGCAGCATCTCATCGTATAGAAATACAATCAACAATTTTTAGATTTTCAAATAGTGTTCTTTGCAGACAGATCCCGAAACAAGTTCGGGATGACGATATATTTATCATTACAGTTTCTCCAGGCGTCATGCCGGTCATCGCGATGAATATCGGGATCTTTCGGCATCTCATCGCGGAGAGTGCTCCCTTCGACACGCTGCGCTGCTCAGGAAGCGGTGCTTGGGCGTATCGAAGGTAGAAGGCGGATGAAACGCGAAAGATTTCAGGAAAACTATAATTTGAGGTGTGGGTACAGATCCTGAAACAAGTTCAGGATGACGGTTCGATCTTTTATACGTTGTAAAGGAGGTCATGCCGAACTTGTTTCGGCATCT
>JBASYJ010000005.1:0-3272 GCA_049277435.1 Prolixibacteraceae bacterium | reverse complement strand
ATTCCGGAGCTGAAGTTTTCCGGCGCCAACTTTTGGTAAAACACTTTCCGGATTATTCGTCGAACGGTTTCCGGTTTCAGTCATCCGGACATTTGCCAATAAGCCATCCAGAGTCAATTCATCGATTTGATAACTGGATTTTTCGAGGTTGATCTCGTCAACATTAAACTCCGAATTTTTCACTACAGCGAAAACGTTCATCCCTGTATATTCATCATGATATGTAAACCGGACGTTTTTCAGGCTAACCTGATCTAAACTAAATTTCCATTTCGATGCGGTTAAGGTATCGGATTTTACCCCGGAAGTTGTGTCGGCAAATGCAGTAAGCAGAAAATTGTAATTGAACAGCGGATCTGTCAGGGTGCTGTGAAGTTTAACGGTTGCATCTTCCAGATCGAGCGAGCTGATGGAAATCTTATTTTTGATGAAGTCGGATAGTGTGATGTTTATTTTTGCTTTTCCGGCGTAAAGCAAGGTATCTTCCTGAAGGTCTTCGAGATAAATACCTTCAATTACAACTGATTTTGGAAATGAGATGCTGATATGTTCAATTTCGACTTTTGTGTGGGTTTTGTTGCTGACCAATGTAGTGGCATACTGAACGATCCTGGTTTGAATGGAAGGAATTTGAATGAGACCTGCCAGGATCAGAAATAGGAGTATAAAACTTAAGGCTATCCAGAGGAAAGCCTTAAGTAATTTTCTAAATCCTGATTGTATTGTATCCATTTCCACAATTATTCATAAAGGTAATGTATGTTACGATATATCGGTTAGGTATGTTTTTGCATCGTCAAACTGATTTCAAGAGATGTAAGCAAACAATGATAACAATCTAGTTCGCACCAATATTACCCTGACAAATAATGTTTGCCACATCGACCGGTGTTTGATAGACATTTAGATAACCGTCGTATACCAACCAATTTTCGTAGGTGATATCAGTTCCGCCATCCAGTTTCTGGATGTTTGTATAACTTTTCCCGGTAGTTCCATTCACATTACTCAACATTTTCACGGCCGGGCCCCCGCCAACAGAAGCAATGGAACCCAAATTAATTGATGCCGGATAAGATTCGCCAGGAATGGTTCCTGAAAGCGAAACGGTTAAAAGCGTATTCCCATTTATCCTTTTTTCAAATAATGCAGTTCCGGATACTCCGAATACACCTACCAGATTTAAAACATAAGATTTATTGGTGCTTGTTATTACGTTTCCACCGATATCGCCCTGAGCAAGAATTACGGTTGGTTCGGAGCTGCTGCTTAAAACTTTAACGCATCCATCGTAGGCAATCAACGAAGCATAATTCATGTTTGTGACTGTAGTTGAACTTTTCCCGCTGGCATCAACAGGGTTAAGCGCAACAATAACAGTCCCATTTTCGACTGCCGAATTCATATACAGGTTAGCCGGATGAGTTCCAGCTGGCGCATTAACCAAAGCAATGTCGATTATTGCCGAGGTACCGCTACTTTCGGTGAAAGTGACTGTACCGCTAACTCCCAGTACATCTTTAACCATCAGGTTGTAGCTTGACGACAGGGCAGGTGCATTATCTTTTTTACATCCACCGGCGACCAGCAGAATTGCTGCTGTGATCATCGTTAACAGGATAATTACTTTTTTTGTTTTGAACATATCATTTGGTGTATGTATCGCCGCTTCTGGCGGATCAGTTGTGAACGTATTTTCACCTAACAAATGTGAGGTTTTGGTCTTCAGAAAGTGTTACATAATTATGAAAAGGAGTTACATCATTCCCACCTTAGAAGTTCTATCCGGTAGGTTTTAGTTTGTCCGGAAGTTGAATTAAAGATTAGTCATCATGATCTCCGTGTCCCCGGTGTTTTCCATGGTCATGGTGCTCTTTTTTGTAATAATGTTTCCTATATACTGGACGTTCACTTCGGTATTGATGCATAATAACAACTCCGTGCCTTTGCGTTTGTGGAGTACGCAATGCAATTGCACAGGAAGAAAGTCCGAACAGACCTGATAACATAAAGATAACCAGAATAGATTTGATGAAACTGACCGCTCTGGTTTTATCCGGAGTTGCTTCATGAATACGACTATTTGGTTCAGATATATTTTCCAATGTTTTCATTTGATTGAATTTGATTTTCGATAAACAAAGATGGGGATGTATAGCGGTGAAAGTGTTACACAACTTTGGCAAAGAATTACATCATTCACACATTTGGACAATGTGTTTTCCTGAATAAACAGATCCAATGATCAATTCATAAAAATCGAGGTGTTTGCGGTATTCTCATACTTAATGAGTTTCAGATAAACACCTCCAACTAAACGGATGTCCATTTTGACCTGTACAGGAATGCAATTATCATCGTTGGTTAACCAAATGGTCAGATCGTCAGATCGTTTAAACATGCGCCCAACTTCGACTACCGGTTTGATTTTGATGCATTCAATTTTTCCGAAATTTGTCCGGATGGTTTCTTTTCCTTTATACATCAGGCGAAAGGGAAAAACTTCGTCTGAAAAATACATGTTTACAAATACGACATCGCCTTTATTTACTTTGGAAAAATCGACTCGTCTCAGATAATAAAAGGTGGATGTTAAATCAAGAATCTTTGCAGGGACACTATGAATTCCGGAAAGTTTGGAATTAACCGTGTTATTTTCGTGGTTGTAAGTAACCTCGTTATATTTCGTGTAGCGACCTTCACGGATGTCACGAACAGATTTAACCGGCAAATTGGTTTCTTTGTCGAACCAGCTTTCATAGGTATCCTCCACACCATAAATGGTATTCGCCAGTCCGGTAGTTTTTCCAATAGCTAAAGCATGAAAGACCTTTTCACCTTTGCAAATAGCCTCGTTAAGAGAAAGAGTGGTAATTCCACCCACCATAAAACCATACTTAATCTGATAAGTCAGTTTTTCATTCTCCCCAAATGTACTATTGGGTTTTACCTGAGGAGTAAATATTTCCTGAGCACCAGCATACAAAACCTGAAGCAAAATTATGATGATTAAATTTAAACGGATTTTCATACCTCAAAGATGAACCCAATCCTATCAGAAAGAGTTATACAACTTTTTAAAATAGTTACATGATTCACACCTTAACGGATTTCAATTCCTGTTCCTGAATTCAGTTTGGTTTGGGTAAATGTATCGAGGTTAAAAACCAAACGAATCCGGTCTTTGAAGGTACCGGTGATTGATTCAATATTTCCTGAAACAACTATCGGAATGTAAATCTCCAGGAAGTTCCAGATTCCGGCTTTCAGGC
>JBASYJ010000004.1:0-1539 GCA_049277435.1 Prolixibacteraceae bacterium | reverse complement strand
TCTAAAAACTGAAAGTCAGACTACAGTATTGGAATTTTTCATTAGAGACACAGGCATTGGGATTCCAAAACACAGGCAGGAACCCATTTTTGAACGGTTTATTCAGGCCGATATTGCTGATAAAATGGCACGACAGGGAGCAGGGTTAGGCTTATCTATTTCTAAAGCATTTGTGAAGTTACTGGGCGGAAAAATCTGGGTAAGTAGCGAAGAAGGAAAAGGCTCAACATTTTATTTCAATTTACCCTATAACACCGAACCGGAAGAAAAAAATGTTGTTCGGAAAGTTGTTCCGACTGAAGGCGTGGAGAATCCAATTAATCCCGAAGTTTCGGGACTGAAAATATTAATTGCCGAAGACGATGAAACATCGGAAAAATTGATTACAATAACCATCAATAAGTTAAGCAAAGAAGTTATAAAAGCAAGAACCGGCAAGGCAGCTGTTGAAATTTGTCGCAAAAACCCAGAAATTGATTTAATTCTGATGGATATTCAAATGCCAGATATGAATGGATATGAAGCGACCCGTCAAATCCGTCAATTTAACAATGACGTTGTTATAATAGCACAGACAGCTTTTGGACTATCTGGCGACCGAGAAAAGGCAATTGAAGCGGGATGCAACGATTATATCGCAAAACCCATTAACAAAGCCAAATTACTTTCATTAGTACAAAAATATTTCAAGAAATAATTAAAAGTAAACTGACAATTAAACGACAGAAAACAAAGCACTTGGCTATAATAATGTGCAATATTGCATAGCGTGGTCGGTGGTTTTCTGGCCGCTGATTCTCACATCGCCGATCTATCCTGCCGGAAAGTTTAAATCATGGAGTTACAGGTTATTCAAAGCAAAATTTATGAGATCAGGGGCCTGCGTGTCATGCTCGACCGCGATCTGGCAGAAATGTACAATGTAGAAACACGGGTATTAAACCAAGCCGTTAAACGTAACATGGAAAGGTTTCCCGAAGATTTTCTGTTTCAATTGACTGATGAATAATTTCAAATTGGAAATCACAATTTGTGATAGCCAATTCTATTACGGAATTGGCTATGAAGCAAAAACTTGCAGCTAAACAGCGCAATCCCATCGGGTTCATAAAACCCAAAGAATAATTCCCGTTGTTACATTCCGGTTGACATTTTTGTAATCTACTCATAATATAAAAGTATCGTTGATCCGGTTACCCAACCGGTTCAGAATAACTATTTCCGGGAATTCCTTTTCAATATTTATAAGAAAATGCCTTCTGAATGGCTAATCCGGTTGGATTTTGGCCGTTATTTTTTAAGGTTTATCTACTACCAAGATGTTTCCCAATCAATAAGTATAATATATGATTGAATACATTGCCAAACTACGCAAACAGACTGATGAGTTAATAGACCGCATCGAGTCATCAGACAGTAATGCCCTGAAAAAATCGATGGAAGCTTCCCTCGTTCTTGCTGAAGCATTTGATAAACTGAAACAATTCATCCTTTCCTACCAATTTAGAAATGAAATGGAAGAAATTACTTTTTTCAAAG
>JBASYJ010000003.1:0-17422 GCA_049277435.1 Prolixibacteraceae bacterium | reverse complement strand
TTGACAAAGACGGAGGTTCGGCTATCTTTGACTATCTGCTGGCGAATGAAAATATTCGAAAGTTAATTATCAAAAACAGTCAAACTGTTTCTCAAATTTATTCCAATTAATTGGGGTTAGAGACACTGTCTGTTCGTCAGAACCCAGAGTTTGCTTAGGACTTCCTTCAGATTCCGGGTCACCCCGGACACCCTTGTCCATTGCTAATACTTCCCGTCATAAAGGCGTATAGGAGATTTGCACTCCTTTGAACAAAACCATGCCCGACACACCAAAGATTTCGCTCCTACGGAGCTGAAAATATTCATCCAATACCCAAAGTTTTCCCCCGTTTGGGGAACGGAAAGGGGGCTTTAAAAATCCCGGTTTTTCGAATCCAGAATGATGGTTACCGGTCCATCGTTGACCAGCGAAACTTCCATGTGGGCACCAAAAATTCCCGTTCCGACTGGTTTCACGAGCGATTTGTTGAATTCTGAAACCAGTTTTTTGTAAAGCGGAATGGCTATTTCAGGCCGGGCAGCACGAATATACGAAGGCCGGTTTCCTTTTTTGGTGCTGGCATGCAGGGTAAACTGGCTCACCACAATCATTTCTCCGTTTACATCCTGAACAGATAAGTTCATCACTCCATCAGCATCGTCGAAAATCCGGAGCTGAGAAGTTTTCTTCACCAGCCAGTCGATATCTTCTGTAGTGTCGGCTTCTTCAATTCCGGCCAGAATCAGAAGACCAGTTCCGATTTCCGAAACAACCGAATGGTCTACTTTTACCGAAGCACTGCTTGCCCGTTGGATGATCAGTCTCATTGCTTATTTTTTGAAGCAAACTTAAGAAAAACTACTTTCACCGGTAAACATTGTCTGTCAATTCTTGTTTATTAAATTCTGATAAAAATTAAACAAAACTGATGAAATTACCTTTCAAAATTCGGAAACAGATTCTATTATACATTTTTATACTTGGCTTCATTCACATTTCAGGAGCGCAAACGGCGGTGTTAAAAGGCAAGATTACCGATGCGATGAGTAACGAATCGCTGCCGTTTGTCAATGTGGTTATTTCAGGAACGTCCATTGGAACGGTAACCGACGAAAATGGAAATTTTCAGTTTCAGAACCTCACCCCGGGATTTATTCGCCTGCAGGCTTCGAGTGTTGGATACCACGATGTGTTATCGGCCCAAATTGAGGTAAATAATGCCAAGGTGAGTTTTCTGGAAATCAAGATGGAGAAACAGGATCTGCAAATCGATGAAGTGACTGTAACTGCATCACCTTTCCGAAAAACTGAAGAAAGTCCGGTTTCGCTGAAAACGATTGGAATTGCTGAAATTGAAAAAAGCCCCGGGGCGAACCGGGATATTTCACAGGTTATCAAATCGTTTGCCGGGGTATTGTCGTCACCTTCGTTCAGGAACGACATTATTATTCGTGGTGGCGGACCATCGGAAAGTCGTTTTTATCTCGATGGAATTGAAGTTCCGAACATCAACCATTTTGCCACGCAGGGTGCGTCAGGCGGTGCAGTTGGTATCCTGAACGCCGATTTTCTGCGCGAGGTGAATTATTATTCCGGAGCATTTCCGGCCGACCGGGGAAATGCACTGAGCGGTGTTTTCGAGTTTGCGCAGGTCGATGGCAACACCGAAAAGTTAAAATTCCGGAGTACTCTTGGTGCTTCGGAAGTTTCAGGCACCCTGGACGGACCGCTTGGCGATAAAACCAGTTTCATTGTTTCGGTTCGCCGTTCTTACCTGAAGTTGTTGTTCACTGCGCTGAAGTTGCCGTTTTTACCCACGTTCAACGACATGCAGTTTAAAGTAAAAACACGTTTCGACGCTAAAAATGAACTCACTTTCATCGGACTGGGAGCCATCGATCTGAATGAACTGAACCTCGAAATTAAGAATCCCGACGATCAGCAAAAGTATATACTGAGCCAGCTTCCGGTAAACAACCAGTGGAGTTACACGTTAGGCGCTGTTTACAAGCATTACCGGGATAAAAGTTACCAGACACTGGCTGTTAGTCAGAGCCGCCTGAACAATACGATTGAGAAATACCTGGAAAATGACGACAGTTCGCCGGAGAATAAAATTCTGGATTACAGTTCGCAGGAGTTGGAAAACCGGATCAGGTTCGAAGACAATATCCGGATCGACGCTTACAAGATTAATGCTGGCGCCGAGCTGGATTTTGCCCGCTATTCCAACAGCACGTTTCAACGAAGATTTTACTCCGGAACTATCCTGAATGTGAATTATGACACCGAATTAAATCTGATAAAATATGGATTTTTTGGACAGATCAGTCACGCCTATTTCCATCAGAGGCTTATGCTTTCTGCAGGTTTCAGGCTGGATGCCAACAATTATTCCCCGTCGATGAATAATTTGTTGAACCAGTTTTCGCCACGCATTTCGGCCTCGTACCAGCTGACCGAAAAATGGAGCCTGAACGCGAATACCGGAAGGTATTATCAACTTCCGGCGTATACAACCCTGGGGTTCAGGCAAAACAATGAATTTGTAAATCAGGCGAACGATTTGAAATACATCTCGGTCGATCATTATATTTTAGGACTGGAATATCAGCCGGCCGCTTCGATGCAATTTTCGGTAGAAGGATTTTTCAAGGATTACCGGCATTATCCGTTTTCTGTTCAGGACCGTATTTCGCTGGCCAACAAAGGAGCCGATTATGGCGTGATTGGCGACGAGGAAGTTACCTCGACTTCAAAAGGACGGGCATCCGGCGCCGAATTTCAGGCCAGAATAAGTTCGGACAAAGGCTATACCCTGAATTTGTCGTATACGCTGGTCAGGAGCGAGTTTCAGGATGGGAAAGCAAACTATTTTGTTTCGGCCTGGGACAGCAAACAGATTTTGAGTATTACCGGAAGTGCTGCGCTGAAAAAAGGCTGGCAGGTCGGATCGCGGTTTCGGTATGTGGGCGGTCTGCCGTACACGCCATTCGATCAGAACCGTTCGACTTTGATTGAATCGTGGAACCTTCAGGGCGGACCGTACCTCGATTACGCCAAACTGAATTCGTTGCGCTTTCCGGCATTTCATCAGCTCGATGTTCGGGTTGACAAAGCCTATTACCTGAAAAAAATGACCCTGAAATTCTACCTCGACATCCAAAATCTGTACGGTTTTCAATCGCAGTCGCAGGACATTCTGGTGCGCGAAGAAGATGCAGCGGGTAATTTCATGACTACCGACAATGGTACCCGGTATGTGCTCCGGACGGTGAAAAATACTTCAGGAACCGTGCTGCCAACGATCGGGATACAGGTAGAGTTTTAGTTTTTAGAACCATTCTTTTGGGTCATCCTGAACTTGTTTCAGGATCTGACCAAATTAAATAACAGATCCCGAAATAAATTCGGGATGACGGATTTAAAATGGCTTTCAACTCTTCAACATTTCTTATTTTTGCCGGCATGGTCACACTTTGCATCAATCAGCCGAACACCGATCCGTATTTTAACCTGGCCGCCGAGGAGTATTTCCTGAAGCATTTTCAGGAAGATTTTTTTATGCTTTGGCGCAGCCTGCCATCTGTCGTGGTTGGGAAACACCAGAATGCGCTGGCCGAAATCAATCATGAATTTGTGCGCGAAAACCAGATTCCGGTTGCACGGCGGCTTTCCGGTGGCGGAACTGTTTTTCACGATCCGGGCAATGTGAATTTTACCTTTATCCGGAATGTTGAAAAAATATCGGAAGTGAATTTTAAAGTTTTTACGGTTCCGGTTGTTGAGGCTTTGAAAAAATTGGGCGTCGATGCCTACACAACTGGTCGAAACGATCTGTTGATTGATGGAAAAAAAATCTCCGGAAATGCCGAACATGTACACCGTAATCGTGTATTGCACCATGGAACTTTGCTTTTCGACAGTCATCTCGAAGCTTTGAAAGGAGTGCTGAAAGTTGATCTTTCGAAGTTCGAAGACAAAGCGGTACAATCGAACCGCAGCGAAGTGACCAACATTGCCAATTATCTGCCAAAACCAATTTCAGCAGAAGAATTCACCAATTTTATTTTTGCTGAAATCAGCCGGAATTATCCTGAATTTCAGGTTTATGAACTTACTTCGGAAGATATTGAAGCCATTGAGAAACTCAGTACAGAAAAATACCAGACCTGGGACTGGATTTTTGGCTATTCGCCAAAATACCGGTTCAGCAATAATGTAGAGACAGAACATGGCGAGATAAACATTAGTCTTGTGGTTGAAAAAGGACATTGTACTGAAGTTATAGTTTCAGGAGCAATTGAGGCAGAATTCAGCCAAAAGATTGGCAAAATCCTGCTGAATAGCAGACATGACTTACGAACCATAAAATCCACGCTTCTTCCTCTTGAAAATGAATTTGAATACAACGAAATCAGCCTTGATCAGTTGTTAAATGCCATGTTCTGAAAGTTACCACATTAAGCTTAATCCGGCATTATATCATTCTTGTAATCAGATTGAAAGGTCTGATTTTAGTGAAGAATTTATTTATCTGATTCATCGGTTTGGTAGTGAAAAATTCATTTGAATTTCATTAAATTTAGATAAACCTAATCTTTAATCCGATGAAAGCATTACCTATCTTATTCGTGTTCTTTTTTTGTCTGGGTTATATCAATTTGAATGCACAAATTAACCTCAAGGACAAACTTAAAAATCAAACCAACAACCGGGCAAATAACAAAGCCGATCAGGGAATCGATAAAGGCATGGACGCGGTTGAAAACGGAGTGAAAAATATCTTTAAAAAGAAGAAGACTGATGACAATCAAAGTCAGGATAGCAATTCAGAAGACCAGAATCCGGATGAAACACAGGGAGAAGAAGCAGGCAAAGATTCCAGTCCTTCTCTTTCCAGTTATTCCAAATTCGATTTTATTCCGGGGGAAAAGGTGATTTATTATGACGATTTCAGCCAGGATGCCGTAGGCGACTTTCCGGCCTTGTGGAATACAAATGGCTCGGCCGAAGTGGTAACTACCAATCTTTTCCCCGGAAACTGGATGAGATTTATCATGGACGAGTGTGTATGGACCGATGAATTGTTGAAACTTCCGGACAATTACACCATTGAATTTGATGTAATTCCGATTGGCGGATTGGAAGGTGCCGGAATGAGTGGCTATGATTTCAGGCTTATGCAGGCTAAAAATGCGAAAGCCTGGGATTCTGGTTCTGCCCCGGGGAACGGAGGTTTTGGTTTCTGGATGGAATACTTTGGCAGGCCCGGATACGGTACCTGGTTCGGTCCTGGCATGGATGAATGCAACCAGGCAAAAATTTCCGGAGTAAAGGAGGGAGAAGATGTTAAGCAGAAAATAAACAACAAATACCACATTTCCATTTGGGTGCAAAAAACACGGATTCGGCTTTATCAGAACGAAACCAAATTGTTCGATTTGCCCAAAGCAATGCCAGCCGGCTGTTTTAAACCCGACAGGTTGCGTTTTGAATCCGGTGCAGCAATGGTCAGTAACATCCGCATTGCAATTGGAGCGCCAGACACCCGAAACAAACTGATGACAGAAGGAAAACTGGTGACCTATGGAATTTATTTTGATGTGAATAAAGATGTGGTTAAACCAGAATCATACGGAACACTGAAAGACATTGCCGCCGTGCTCAATGAAGTTCCGGATGTAAAAGTGAAGGTTGTTGGGCACACAGATTCTGATGGTCAGGATGATGCCAACCTTGATCTTTCAAAGCGCCGTGCCGCTTCAGTTAGAACCGAACTGGCGAAATCATTTGGCGTAAATGCCGACCGGCTGATAACCGATGGATTGGGCGAAAGTCAACCAGTTGCTCCAAACGATACTCCGGTAAATAAAGCGCTCAATCGCCGGGTGGAGTTTATTAAAATGTAAGCCGGACAATTATCTGATCATACAATTTTTACAGGGATTATATCCTTTCGAGAAGATAGAATCCCTGGAAAATCATTATTTCATCACTTTAAATCCGGCACTTCCGCTCCCCATTCTTCCATCCTGAGTTATTCCCTGAACTTCGATGACAAAATCAGAAATCACTTTTCCGGAATTAACAGTAAACTCAAACAGTCCGTTTTCATCCACTTTTTGATCCGGAATCCAAAGTAAGGTGGTGCTTGTATTGCCTTTTCTGTTGCTGTCTTCGAGCGGGAAAACATTCGGAATACGGTATTCTCCGTCGTATTTATTCTGAATTTCTGCTTTGGTTTTGGCTTCCAGTGGTTTTGCTTTTTTCTGAAAGATCTCAATCACACCCACCGAATTTAAACCGGTATATCGTTGGATATCCATCGGGTTGGTCGAAACATTGATGTGATCAACTTCCATGGGCGAGATGTTTGCAATCGATGAAATATCGGTTCCCAGTTGCTGTCCGTCGAGTACCAGCAAAGCCCCACCCTGATGATTCAGTGAGTTTTCGCTGCCCACAAATACAATCTGGTTGTTCATGATCCGATAGGGTTTGATCGTTTTGATGACGTCCAACAGGCTGGTGGAAGTGGCCAGCATTCTGCGCTGATTATCCAGCGAATTGGTGTTTGGCTTAACTACTTTCACCGCTTTTTGAAACAAAAACGGATTATTTTTCAGGTAGGTTTCTTCGGAGTTCTGATCCTGATCTGCCAAATGATATTTCTGCGCCATTTGTTTGACGTATTCTGAAATCCGGCCCTCGAAGTTTTTACTGAAAACCGCGTTCAGTTCCCGTTTTCCGTCAGGATCGGTCGCTTTAATTGAGAAGTCATCCGAATTCACAGTATTCAAGTTCGGAATAGAAAACTCTCCCTGAGCATTGGTACTGGTTGTAAAGAGCTGCATGTTCCGGTTGTTCACCAAACTTACTTTTGCCTTGTTCACTTTCTCGCCGTTTTTATCGGTTACAACTCCTGAAATTCCATTGTTCAGCATGTTAACAGCAGGAGCATTGGTAGATTGAAAGCGGTTAATTTCGCCCCAATCGAAGCTTTTCAGGCGGTTCGAAATCAGAAAAACATCGAGCAGGGCCGAGTTGGCAATGTGGCCTGAAAAAGCTTCTGAAATGATGGAAAACGGAGTTTCCAATTCGGAGGCAGCTTCAAGGTACTGGTCGATTCTGGTTTTTGCACCCGAACAGCATATTTTGTCTTTAACCGTCAAAGTTAAGTTTCCGGAGACAGGCTGGTTGTTTTCGTCGGTCAGACGAATTTTTACTTTCATATCCTGATTCGGATTCATGACGGTGTTTTCAGGCAAAACTTCAATTTTCAGTTGCCGGTTTTTATCCATGTAAATAATCCGTTCGGCAAGCAGACTGCCATCGGCCGAAAACACCGAGAGCAGATTTATTCCCTGCGGAACATTCCCTGCCGGTATTTTTATACGTCCGATTCCGTCGATCTCCATGTCGCCTGCCCAGTAAAGATTGCCGTTTCGCGAAATGGTGAGCCCCACCGGATGTTTCTGTTTATCGGCAAATATCAGGTTTGCCGAAATAAATTCAGGATCGGTTTTGATGACCGAAAGTGCCAGCCCATTGGCCTGTGGGTCCGGAATTTCGAAACTTTGATTTTGTCCGGTTTTTCCGGAAATAATCAGTTTGTATTTTTGTTTCCCATCGTGATTCAGTGAAAACAGCCCGAGTCCGCGTGTAAAGGTTTTGACCAGCGTTATTGGTTTTCCTTCCTGGTCGGTCAGCGAACCTTCAAGGTCGACCGGCAGACCCCATTTATTGAAAGCAGTGAATCCAATTTTGGCCGGAGTTCCGCAAATCAGGTTTCCACCTTCGGGATAAAAATGAATGATCAACGGATCGATGTTCGAAGGTAAAAATACTTCCTGAAGCCATTCGTCACGCAGGTCGCTTAAGTTGCAGGTAAACGGGTTCCCATTGGTTTTCTCCGGAAGGGTATACAAAATTTTCACTTCTCCCGAAGCATCGGTTTTCAGTTTATCCCTGGATATGATTTCGTCGCCATTTCGGATTTCGTATTGAATCTTGGTGTTTTTCTGAATATCTCCGGTTTCATCGCGAAGAATGATCTGCAACTCATTTTGTTTGCCGGCAATCGAAATACTGTCTTTCCGGATTATTTTTGCGACCCACTGATTGCTGTAATCCGGATCGATTTTTAAAGCAGTATAAGTTATTTCTTCAGGCGAAATCTGGGCCGAGGTAAAAGCCACCAGAAAATACTGGTCTTTGGGAAGATCATCCGGAATCAACAGGTCACCCGGAGCTGCGCCTTTGTTTATCCTGAAAATATCCTGAATAACGGCTTCTCCCTTTTCGTTGTAAAGTTTAACAAAAAGCTCCCGGTTGTCATCTCCTGAAAGCTGATTATTTCCATCGGTGACGAAAGCCCTGAACCAGATGGTTTCGCCGGGTTTATAGGCAGATTTATCGGTGGTGATAAAAACTTTTTCGTGGGGATAATAACTGAAATATTCAGTTAATTGCCGGCTGATCTTTGGAATTGGGCTCGTTTCCTGAGCCGACAGCACCAGAACTGCAAAAATACCAATAAGTAGCAGAGTTAAAGTTTTCATAATTGGTTGGTTATTTGATTTCAAAAAGGTCTTCTATATTTTGTTTTCGGTTGAATAACGAATCATTCTTCAGGTAATAATTCCGGATGGCTTCAAGAAGATCTTCGGTTGGTCTGATGGTGTTGTAATCTTCCCAGAAATTCTCGTCGTAATTGGTGATCACTTCAGTAAATATATCTTTCGGACTAAACAGGTCGTTCCGTTTGTAATGTGTTCCGTCGTCAGGTTTCGAGTCGGTGATCTGCAATTCTGAAACACTGTGAAAGGTTGAATTTATTTTGTCTTTTTTACTTTTTACTTTAAAATCGATGGATGCCTGTGCATTGCTGAGGTGCCATTTGCTATCCAATTTCCGGTATGCTACCCGGTATTCGACTTTAATTGGCCGGACAAAAAAATCTTTGGGTTTTTTTCTGATGAGTGATTCCTGGGCGAATTTTAAACCCGAGCGGCTCAGGCTAAACTCCGCCCGTACCAAGGCAAACGTTGACATGTCGACATAAATTTTCCCCTGATAACAGGGATAATCAATTTTCTCTTTGGGTTTAAACTTGATCACATACGTATCGCGGTTGTTAAAATCGATAATCTCGTCGAGTGTGTATTTATAAAAATCCCTGAATTCAGGATCGAGAAACGAATCAAGTGTTTTGACCACATCGAGTTTGGTAATGTAATACGGGCCGCCCTGAATCTTAAAATCGACAAACTGAAACGGCTTTACATTCATGCTTTTCCTGCCTTTGATCAGTTTGATCTTGTCCTGTGAAAATGAATTGTCATAAGAAGCTTTGCGTATTTCCATCAGTGCTTCAGCCACATCGATGAATTTATCGTCCTGTTTAAGAACTTCGCGGTAAAATGAGGTCATAATTTCAGGATCGTGAGGATAATTCAATGAGATTTTAGAGATAATTTTTGCAATAATTTCCTGTTCATCAATCACCGTGACTTTTATTTCTTTCAACTGAACCAGGGCAGGATACAGCGATATTAATTTGTCCTGTCCGGAAAGTTCGCTAACCGGCTGGTAATATTGGCGGTAACCCAAACAGGAAATAACGATGGTGTCATTTTTCAACTGTTCCGGTATTTTCAGCTCAAATTCACCGTCGGTGTTCGAAATGGTCCCGATGGTGCTTCGCAGAACCGAGATGCTGGAGTAGGGCAGCGCATCCTTTTCTTCAGCATCGATGACCTTGCCTTTGAAGATGATCAGTTCAGGTTTTTTCTCAACGGGTTCATCCTCTTTTTTTTTTATTTGTCCGGCTTCAGGATTGGTAATAATGATTTGTTCATCAAGAACTTTGTAAACGAATTTCGAATTGAAAATGATGTTGAGCGTTTCCTCAATGGTTTTATTCAGAACGATCAGGTCTGTTTTTTTTTCAGCATCGATTAACGATGCATCGTAACTGAAAAACACACTGGTTTGTTTGGAGATTATTTCGAGAATGGAAGCAATGGTTTCATTTCGGGCTTCAATTGAAATTCTTTTGTCCAGCACGGAATTGTTTTCCTTTTGCCCAAATGTGAATTTGAAATGCAAAAGGAAAACAAGAAATAAAATTCCGAACGCTGGTTTCATTTTCATCCGATAAAAATTTGTTTTTTCAAGGCCGGATGGAACTCACATGCTGACATTTACTTTGGTTTTAAAATGCATGTTCGTTTCAGAACATTTTTTTCAGGAAAAATTCTGTTTTAATTTGTTCTCCATTCCGCAAAATGGTCAGTTTGATTCGTTTATCTTCCTGACTTTGAAACAACAAATTTATATCATTTAGGGTTAAAGATTTATGTCCGGTATTATTTAATGAAATAATCTGGTCGTTTTCCTGAATTCCGGCGTAATAGGCCGGCGAATTTTTCTGGATGTTGCTGACCAGGAAAATAGGCAAGCCCGGCATCGGATTGGTTACTTCCAGTCCACTCATGTTGTAGTTGAATTCATCTTTAAGATCGCTGTTTGGCCTTAAAATCAATCGTTTGTTCGGATAATCCATCGTGACGTAGAAGCGGCGCAGAATCTCGGCTCCCAGGGTTCCGTTCCGGTCGTTTTTACCGATCAGTTCGTCGACCATGTCGTTTTCAGGAAAGGCAACAATTGGCTCATAAAGAACAAGCGGGCCTACCCAGATGGCTCCAATCCTGCCTTTTTTTCCGTACAGATCGCCACTTAAACCACGTCCAAGGAATGTTTCGATGTGGTTCTCCGGAAGCGAAATACGGTTGTCGGAATTGGTCGATAGCCAGAGCGCGTCGCTGGCGCCGGTATCAACCAGCAGTTTAACCGGAACATCGGTGTTCTGATCGGTTACAATACTGGTTCGTACGAAAGGTTTATTTTGCTCAAAAGTCAACGGAAGAACGATGTCTTTTTCTCTTTCCTTGTAGTTGAAATATTCGGGCTTGGTTAAAATAAGCTTGTGCTGCGAATAATCGATTTTTACCACATAATCCTTAAACAGATTAAAGCCAATCAGCCCGTGAACCGGAATTCCAAGAATATGCGAAATCTGGAAATTTTCGTTGATAACCATGTGAATTTCCTGATCGTAAGCGACCAGACCTTCGATGCTGATGGTGTTATTTCCTGAACGGTAAGCGGTTAGCTGTTCGCCTTCGCCCAAACCTTTTACATTAATGGGTTGAAGGAAATTCAGGTTTAACTTGTTCACAAACGGCAGTTCGGTAATGATCGGATATCTCACGCCGGTATCAAGTATAAAATTCAGGGTATCCGAATTGTTAATGGCAACCGGAATGATAATCAGGTTGCTCGACGACTTGAAGTTGATGGTCATCGTTTTTCTTTTCGGATTATCGAATACAAATCCGGTTTGGTTGGTAAAATTCCTGATTTTCTTATCGTAGTCAAGACTTTTATCCAAAGGCACGTAGTCGCGGACAACCAGGATATTGTCCTCGATTTCGAAAAGCAGATAAAAGTCCTTCATCAGCTGGTCGAGCACATATTTGATGGATTTATTCGAAACGTTCAGGCTGATGTTTTTCCCTTCGATGAGTTTCGAATTGTAGGAATAATCCAGTTTCAGGTACGAGCAAATGCGTTCAATGACATTTTCAAGTGATTCATTTTCAGCATAAATACTGATGTTCTGGTCTAATACGTTTTGTGTCTGATCATCTTTTGTTCCCTGACTGGTATTTTGTTTCGAATTTGTGGTTTGTTTTTGACTAAATACTAAGAAAGGGGCGAAAACGAACGAAACAAATATTATGGACACCAATATAAATGGTTTGATTCGAAGTGTTTTCATGGCTAATCACATTTTTAATTAGGTTCGTGCTTTTAAAATATAATGCCCATTCACCTTTTGAGTTTCAATGTTAAAAGTGGTTTCAATAACCTGAAGGATAAAATCCAGGGGATAGTCATTGAATTGGGCAGTGAGTAAGAGCCCGTTTAGCTTCGTATCGGCTAAACTAATGTTTACCTTATATACTTTTTCAAGGTTCCTGACAACTTCGTCAAGTGACGTTGCCTTAAAAATTAACTTGTGCGTTTTCCAGGAGAGAAAATTCGGATCCTGATTGGTGGTTTTTAGCAGCGAATTGCTGGAATAAACCAGGGTTCCTTTATCTCCGGGATTCAGGATCAGTTCATTGGTTTGTATGGTTTGGTCAGTTTTATTCATGACCTGCACTTCGCCGGTAGCTACAATAACTTCAACCATTTTTGTTTCAGGATAGGCACTGACATTAAAGCTGGTACCAAGAACTTTAACCTGTGCTTTTCCGGCGTGTATAATAAATGGTTTGTTTTTATTTGGTTTTACTTCAAAAAATGCTTCTCCTTCGATACTCACTTCGCGGGTGTTTTTTCCGAAATGTTTCGGGTATTTCAGGCGGGTGTCCGAATTTAAGCTGACAAGTGTTCCGTCGGGCAGCGTGAATGTGTTCAGCACTTCGCCGGCAGAAGTAATTTCCATCATTTTCCCGGCTTCAATCCGGTTATAGAAAAGTCCGTATCCTGAAATTAAGAGTACTGCAGCGAAAACTGCAGCAGCTGCCATCCTGAAAAACGGACTGGTCATCAGCTTTCTTGTTCGTGTTTGATTTGGAACCGACGTCGGATGAATTCTTGATTCGATATTTTTCCAGGCAGCATCGGCAGTAAATTTTTTCAATCCGAAATAAGTATCGACCTGCCGGATAATCCGGTTTAATTGAACGCGTTCTTTTTCTTCAGGTATCATTTCTTCCAAAGCTGAATTTTGAATCTCAGCTCCTGTTTCGGGATTCCCGTCGAAAAGTGACTTCGCGATGATTTCCCAGTCTTTATCTTCTATGTTTTGAATTGATTTCACTCGATTATAGCTTTTGCATTTTGATTTCCAGATGTTTTTTCTCTCTTCCGCTTAAATGACATTGGAGTACAGGTTTAACCCCTAATGCGGTTTTCGTATTTTTTTAATATGAGCAGGAGTGTTAGTGAATGGTTGCTGTATTCCTTTAATTCGTCGCGTAAATATTTTAAAGCCAGTCCCATCTGGGCTTCTACTGTTTTAACCGAGATATTCAGTTTTTCTGCAATTTCCTTATACTTTAAACCTTGTTCACGGCTAAGTCTGAAGATCTCTTTTCGTTTAGGGGGCAAGGAATTGATGCTGTTTTCGATGCGTTTCAAAAGATCGACTTCAATAAAATATTGTTCAGGATCCATTTCATGGCTGGCTGCTTCGATTACTTTACTGGCATACTGGTGTTTTATTTTTTCGTGTTGAAGCTGGTTCAGGCAGTGATTGCGGATGGAACGAAAAAGATAGTGCTTTACTGAAGTTTCAATATTCAAGGACTGGCGCCTTTCCCAAATCCTCACGAACATATCCTGAACAGATTCCTCAGCCAACTCATGGTCTTTCAGAAATTGCCGGGCAAACAGGCACATGGATGAATAATACTTCTCGAACAAAACTTTAAATGCCTGTTCGTCACCATCCTTCAATTTTAAAAACAGTTCGTTATCTTGATTCAGGTCCATAGGTTAACAGATTTCCCCTGTATTTTGGGGAATTCGGCTAAAGGTATAAAAAAATCGAATTTTACTTCTGAATGTTTTTTATGTTTGTTGAATGGAATTTTGTTGTCAGAAAACGATCTTCCGGAATTCGTTTAGTGAATAAAATTTGCTCCTGAAATCTCTTGAAAAGGAAATAAATCTGGAAGTTCAGTTCTTCTGTAAAGGTAGAATCTGCCATCTTAAGATCTAATTCAGTTAATTTCTTCCGGAAATCAAAACCTGTTTTTTAACTTTTGGTAATATAAATAGATGAAAATCAGGATAAAATAAAAGTATTGAGGGAGATTTGTTCCTGAATTTCTTTATCCTGAAAGAAACGAAAAGAGGCTAGTTAGAAAAATTTCTAAATTTTGTCTGAATTCTTTTGTGCAAAGGAATTTTCCATTATTTTTGCAGCCTGTTTACGAACAAGCCCGAATGGCGGAATTGGTAGACGCGCTGGACTCAAAATCCAGTGATAGCAATATCGTGCCGGTTCGATTCCGGCTTCGGGTACTTTTTAAAAACAACAAAACCCTTGTAGTCAGCAGATTGCAAGGGTTTTTTGTTTGGTGAGTAACAAAATGGTAACAAAGTTCAACATTAGTACACAAAAAAGTATCATTTAAGTTTACCAATCACTGTTTTTCTTATTCTCTCCAAACATTTATATTTCTGGTTTCTTGCACTGGCTGCATTGGTATAGCCTAATATGCCGGCTATTTCATCCCAGCTCATGCATTTATAGTAATAACATTCAAGTAATTGCTGGCACGGATTACCAAGTTTTTTAATTTCTAAGTTAACATTCTCAAATATATCAGGTGTGTTATAAAATGGAACCGATATATCATTTGTAGTATATTCTTCATCAGAAAGTTTGATCATTTGCTTCTCTTTTAGGTTTTGCCTCAATTGATCTAGCCATAAGAATTTGCAGATAGAATAGAGATAAGTATTTACCGAACAGGTTAAGTCTAGCTTCTTAGTGTATATCTTTTCTATAAGGATAATGATTGCATCCTGAAATACATCTTTTGCCATCTCCTGATTTCCTGAGTATTTTTCAATTAGTCGGACAACCTTTGGAAATTCAAATTCATATAAATAAAAAAAGACTTCTTGATTACCTGCAATAATTCCGTTAATTATTTTCTCATTGTTTTTTCTTGCCCAATTATCAAAATCAAAAATTACTCTAGTTGATTTTCTGAACATTGGGGTATCATATTCTTCTTCAGGCTCTTGATTAATGGAAAAATTGAAATCGTTTTTTAACTCTTTGGATGAAAAAAAATCTATTTCTTCTACTTGTTTTTGATAATATTCAAATGCCAGTTCACAAATACTCAATAAGCTCTTAATTTGACGCTGCCGGAAAGTAAGATAAGCTGACTTAAGAATCTCGCTATGAGGAAGATTTATTCCATTATTATCGCCATTCAGCCAGATGCTAAAATCCTGATCAGCCTGATCCCAATTGCTATTTTCTAAATCCATATTTACTGCATTTGAATTGATGATTAAAATTAAACCAAAATAAGTCAAAAAGAAAGGGTGACATTTTAGTCTTATCAACATTAAGATAAAATACACCTTAAATCTTTATCATGAAAAACACTATTCATTACATTCTAATTCTTGACCAAAGCGGCTCAATGAGTGATATTAAAAATGAAGTTATACTCAGTTTTAATGAGCAGGTTGATATGATCCTAAAACTGATAAAGAAGGAGCCTGATTCAATTATCAGACTCACCCTTTGCACTTTTAATGATTCTGTCGAGTTTAAATTCATTGGCCGGGATATTGATCAGATCAAGAAACTTACCGAAGAAGATTACCACCCCGACTGTTGCACTGCTCTATATGATGCAATTGGTACCGCATTTGTAAAAACTACTGAACTATCTGAACCCGGCGATCAGGTGTTCTTTGCCATTTTTACCGATGGACTTGAAAATGCCTCCAAACATTACAGGGCTGAGGATATTAAGTTCAAACTCGATGAAGCTGAAAAATCAGGATGGAATGTGAAGTTCTTTTGCCGGTATGAGGACAAACTATTTTACCAAAGCCGGTTAAATCTTTCTGAAAAATATGTTGTTGGGATTACCCTTGATAAAGTTGGAATGGAAGTAATGGATAATGAAATCCACTTTTGTATGGAAAAAATGGTTAACAAACAAAGGAAACAGAAACCATGAACGATCCAGTTCTTCAGCATGTTATAAAATGTACAATAACTTGCAAAACGAGTGATCTTCTGGAAACCATGCAGTTTTTAAGCGTTGTAATTCCCAAGAATAAAAAGGGAAAGTTGTACAATTGTGAAATTACAGTCAAGACCAACGAGGTTAACTTTGTGGTTATCGGTGCAACAAAAACAATTTATTGCAATGCAACCGGCCCGGTTAAAGTATCATTGCCTTTCTGGTATCTGAATGATATTGTTCGGCTCATCACTACAAATTATGTCACTCTTAATGTATCGGATGGATTTCTGACCATTGGGAAATTAACCGTAAGTACATCAACCTGTTTCTTTCAGGACGATTCTATATTAAGAAGTGTTAATTTGCCTATGAATTATACAATAGCAGATCTTCTGAAGATCAACGACCATTATACTCCCGAGGAAATTGTCTTTAATAAACTTGATCTATTGATCAAAAATAATATGGAGACAATTAGCCAAGATGTCAAAAAAATAGCTGTAATTTTAAAGAAGTATGGAATTGGAGGGACGGAAATTATGGATTTTGTCTTTGAGAAAATATATTATAAACCCCAAATGCCAATTAACCATGGAAAATGAAATTGATTTTAGAAGCCCAACACACAATATTCAGGATATTCTATTCAAAGTAAAATTGCAGGAAGTTTATTCCGATTTCCGGTTTCCTAACACATTATTTAAACTGCCTGTTGGTACTCCCCATTATCATGCAGTTGTTAACCAAGCAGAAGGTAAGATAATATCAATAGTTGGCAAAAATTACCAATTAATCAGTAACGAGGAAGCTCTTGAAATGGGAAAGCAAATCTTTACACAACTGTATCCTTTTGTGAAAACTAGTGAATTAATTCCTTACAAGGTGGTTGCTCCAAACTCAAAAGCTTCTGCACACATTGACCTGATTCATAAAAACGTTAATTTCAATGTTTGGGAACAGGAAACATGGCTGCCATTCCTCCGGACAACCAATAGTTACAACCGTTCTGTTGCTTTGTCGTTTGAAATAGGGTTTGTTAGAAAACTATGTTCCAATGGTGTGCTGTTTAATAAACAGTCAATTAAACTTAAATTTCTACACAACAAAGGCAACAAGGTTGATATACCCAGTGCTGCAAATCAAATTCGAGCCACTTCCGATTTGTTTAAAGAACAATGCAAGTGTCTGAAAGATTATCTAATTCCACGTGAACACATGTTTGCCTTGATATGTAAAATCCTGAATATAAATCTTGAATTGCCCAAAGACAACCAAGTCAAGAAGAAGATAAACTCACTCCAAAATTTAATAGAAGTGACAAAGATTCTGACAGCAAGATATACCAACGAATTGGGTTCAAATGCTTATGCAGCTTTTAATGTGGTTACAGATATCGTTTCACACCAGAACCTTTACAAAAACCTTACAGGATTTCACTTTAATGTTCGTTCTTTTTTTGCCAAACCAACCGACTGGATGGATGATTTCTCAAAACAGACCAGGAAGGATAAACTACTCCCAATTGTTAGGACAATAAATGCAGCGAGTTAAGATATTTTCATGCTGCAATTTGTGTCGGATAAAACGGGAAATAACTTTTGGCTTCCAACGCCATAAAAAGTTATTCTCGTTTT
>JBASYJ010000002.1:0-4345 GCA_049277435.1 Prolixibacteraceae bacterium | reverse complement strand
TTCCGGCATTTTACTGAGCACAGCATATTTTGCACCAATCCAATACTTTTCGAAACTGGTTACCTATCCTGAAATTTACATCGAGCAAAACGAAAACTTCATCAAACAAACGTACCGGAACCGGACTGTAATTCTGGGTGCCAATGGACCAATTGCGCTCATTGTACCGGTTGAAAAAGGGCGTGGACCAAAAATAAAAATCAAGGATTTGCGCATTGCCTATGACGAAGACTGGCAGCGTAACCATTGGCGGACAATCTTTTCAGCTTATAACTCCTCTCCTTTTTTTGAATATTATGCCGATGATCTGGAACCTTTTTTCAGGAAAAAACATGAATTTTTATTCGATTACAACCAAAAAATTACGGAAGCAATCCTTGAAATTCTGGAAATTCCGGCAAGCATAAGTTACACCGAAGAATTTGGAAAAGTTCCTGAATATTTTCTGAATTTCAGAGAACAAATTAGTCCAAAATTGCACAAAACTGATGTTGATCCAAATTATGCAGTTCAGGAATACACCCAGGTTTTTTCCGAAAAATTTGGATTTATACCCGATTTGAGTATTCTGGATTTACTATTCAATGAAGGCCCTTCGGCTGTAGGATTACTTGAGGCAAGTTTTCTGAAAGCATAATTCAAAAAACATCCGGAACCACCCGCTATTTTTGGGCAATTCCGGATTGAAACTAACTTAACCTATCTACTATCCAGACACATTAGTTTTTTTCACAAAAAACCAATGTATCTTCCTTTATTCTTATTCTTCCAGGGTTAACTTTTTAATCAAATCAACCTCCTCCATACTGTATGGAGTTCCATCGGTATGGAAAATTTCGTGGAACCAAAGTGCAGGTTCACCACCATCAGGAATAGGTTCGTCCCAGGCATATTTGGTATTCGATTTTCCGTCAACCAATCCCCAGTTGATGGCTCCAACATGTTGTTCTTTCAGCATAGGCATAATCGTCTGAAACAAACTCCCATTTCGTCGAGCCATATATTCAGTACAAACCAACGGTTTTCCGTAAAGCTTTAAGGTATCAATAGCTTGTTGATGTTCTTCCTGTGGACGGTAATTGTGATAGGTTATAATATCAGAATTCTCAACCTGAAATTTATTCAGTTCCTTCAGATTATAATTCCAAACTCCGGAAGACATTGGTTGAGAAGGACGAACTTCCCATCCCCATTCGAACACTTTTTTCAATAAGGGCATCGAACGGTTGCCGTATTTCGAGTTTCCGGGCTCGTTGTACAAATCCCAGATAGCAATGCGTTTATCGTCTTTAAACGTTGTTAAAACATCTTTCACGTAGACTTCAAGCACATTGATAAGTGTTGAATCCTGAAAAAGCAAGTCGCCCGGATCGCGAACCCAGCCTGAATTGTGAACTCCCGGTTTTGGATCAGGCTGTTTACCTGCCTTATAAGTTGGATTCCAGCAATCGTCGAAAAAGACAAAGACAGTTTTGATGCCGTGCTTGCTGGCAATATTCAAATAAGTATCCATCCGGTTTTTGAAGCCTTCCTGATCAACTTCCCAGGCCAAATGATGCAAATAAACACGCATTACATTTAAGCCAATATTTTCGGCCCAGCCCAGCTCCCGGTTGATGGTTGCCGTGTCAAACGATTCTGCCTGCCATGTTTCCAGCTGATTGATGGCCGTACTTGGATTAAAATTACTGCCACGAAGCCAACCATTATCAGCGCTCCATTCATTCGCCTGTTCGGTAGTCCATTGATTTTTTACAGGACTTTCAGTTTTCGGTTTTTGCTGGCAGGAAATAACCACCAACGCAACAAATAAAAGGACAAGTGTTTGTTTCATGATCATATAGTTTATAGGTTTTTCTTTTTCTTCCCGATATGCATTTGTACCGCCCATCGTTCCCAGGCAGCATTCATTTCTTTTACCTTGTCAGGATACTGACTGGCAATGTTGGTATTTTCATCCCTGTCTTTTTTCAGGTTAAAAAGTTCCCATTCAGATTTATTCAGTGCCGACATTTTCCAATCACCAACCCGAATTGCTTTTCCACCCTGGTGTTCCCAATATACAGTATCATGAACAGATTTTGTTTCGCGTAAAATCAAAGGCATTAAATCCACTCCATCAGGCTTTTCTGTTTTGAAACCATTAATTTCATCCGGATAAGTGGCTCCAGCCAGATTCAGACAGGTTGGTAAAACATCGATAACATGTCCAACTCCACGATTGATCTCGTTCTTTTTACTTTTGAAACCATCTGGCCAATGCGCAATGAAAGGAGTACAAATTCCACCTTCATAGGATTCCATTTTCCAGTACCGGAATGGAGAATTAACAGCACTGGCCCATGCCGTTCCGAGGTAATTCCAGGTTGTTTCCGATCCCGGATAATCCGAATTGTATTCAATTGGTGTTGAATTACGGGTAAATCCAGGTCTGTCGAAGCCTGGCGGATAACCTCTTTCGTAGGACGCGCCATTATCAGAAAGGAACAGAATCAGCGTATTATCATAGATACCTTTATCTTTCAATTTCTGAACGATAAGTCCGACTCCCTGATCCAGACGATCGATCATAGCAGCATGAACCGACATATTAGCTGCTTCTTTATCTTTTTCGGTGCAGGCTTCCCAACTTTTTCCTGAAGAATTTTCAGGCAGTATTGCGGTTTTGGGATCCAGCAGGCCCATCTTAATCATACGTTCGAAACGCTCCTTCCTCAAAACATCCCAACCAGCTTTATATCTGTCCTTGTACTTGGCAATATCTTCGGGGCGTGCCATAAGCGGCCAGTGTGGCGCCGTGTGCGCGACATACAGGAAAAAAGGATTTTCATCCTCTGTGAACTGATCAATCAGATCGAGTGATTTCTGAGTTACAAAATCAGTCATGTAAAAATCATCCGGAACTTCTTTAATCGGCTCTTCATTATGTACTAAACTGAATGGATCGAAATAATTAACCACTCCCCAGATCACTCCAAAATGTTCCTCAAATCCCCGGTTCGACGGATAATTCTCCAACGGTGAAAACGGGCCATGATCAGATTGATGAGCCAGCCATCGCAGGTGTTCCTTCGGATCATCGAGCGCTTTGGTTAACGACAAATGCCATTTCCCGGTCATCCCGGTATGATATCCATTTTCTTTCAGGATTTCAGCAATCGTAGCCGAACTTCGGTTCATGTTCACTCCCATTCCATCGATGCCGGCTTTATGCGGATATTGACCCGTCAGCAACGATGCCCGGGTTGGGCAGCATCTGGCACAATTATAAAATTGAGTGAACCGAACACCGGTTGCTGCCAACTGATCAAGGTTTGGTGTTTGAATCTCGCTTCCGTAGCAGCCCAAATCGGAATAACCCATGTCATCAGCCATGATCAGCAGAATATTGGGTCGACCCGGAGTTGCCTTTTGCGCATAGAGTTGACCAGAAAAAAGGGCCAATCCCGTAATAAAAAGACTATTAAACTTCATTTTTATATTTTTTTAAATTAATTCCAGACATTAAAATTTTATAGTTTTAAAAATTCAAGTTCAAATTTTAATCATTCGTTATGAGGCAATTCAGGCATTGAATTTCTCCAGATCAATAATTTAGTTTTAAGCTTTGTTGCCCGCCGGGTATTTTTCAAAACCAAATTGTTTGTTTCCTTTTCGTCTTTTTCAAGATTATACAATTCCTGTTCGGTACCATCAAAATTTATCAGTAGTTTCCAGTTCCCTTCGCGGATGGCCAGATTTGGACTTCGGTCGTGTTTTGGAGGAAATCTGAATGATTCATTATTCCGGCCATATTCCCAATACAAGGTGCGACTTTCTTTTGACGATTTTCCGAGCAAGACCTGACTTTTATCTTCGCCGTCAAACACAATTTCTTTGGGCAGTTCTGCACCGGCAAAAGCACATAAACTTGGGAGAAAATCGGTTGCCGAAATTACCGATGTATGATCAACCAAACCTTCCGGAGTATGACCAGGCCAGCGAACAATATATGGCAGCCGGATTCCACCTTCGTATAAAGAAAGTTTTGTGCCCCGAAAATTGCCTGAACGTGAACCCTTGAAACTGGGTAAAGGCCCATTGTCACTCAGAAAGATGACAATCGTATTTTCATCAATTCCCAAACGTTTCAGCCCATCAAACAGTCTACCCATTTGCCGGTCATATTCATCCAAAACTGCCTTAAAATCGATTTCTTCTTCTGTACCATTGGGATATTTACCAAACCGTTCCTGACTTGGCACCCATGGCGTATGAACATCATCAGGCCAGAGGTTTACAAAACATGGCTGGTCTTTATGACGATTCAGAAAGTCGAGCGTTCGATCAACGAAATACCCGGTTC
>JBASYJ010000001.1:0-18406 GCA_049277435.1 Prolixibacteraceae bacterium | reverse complement strand
GTCTTTTCCTGACCAAATCCAGTTGGATGCAGTTAATAACGGATCGGCATCCGGACTTTCCCAGGTACTTGAATGTTCATCGAAACCATAAGCTTCAAAACCCGGAGCATCAGTCACATCACGACCTCCACCCATATGCCATTTCCCAAAATGACCGGTTGCATATCCAGCCGTTTTCAGCATCCGTGCAATTGACGGGGCTGAAGAATCAAGATAATCTGCTTGCTCACATTTCCGGTTCTCGGCTTTTTCATGCAAAAAACTCGTAATGTTCCAGCGGGCAGGAGCCATCCCGGTTAATATTCCGGCCCGCGAAGCAGAACAGATTGGAGATGCGCTGTAATATTGTGTGAACCGAATTCCTTCACTGGCCATTTTATCGATGTTCGGAGTTGGCACAAAGTTGCCGCCATAACAACCAATATCACTAAAACCCATGTCGTCAGTAAGGATGATTATAATGTTTGGTCGGTTCACCGGTTGCGCAGCAAATGAATTTCCGAATAAACTAAATGGAGCCGCAATAAGGAATGGCAGGTGTTTCTTTAACCTGTCCAGATAAGTTCCAAATGTGTATCTATTTCTAAATCCGTTTCTCATTGAAGTAGCTTTTATATGGTTTAGAATTTCTGTAATTCGTCGGGACCAGGGCTGGCATAATCCGGATCAATGGCCCGGATAATCAATTCGTTGCCTGCCATTTTTACTTCCAACGGCACCAAGGTGACGCCTTGTTCATTAATCGTCTGGGCGTTTCCTGAAAGGTCTTTGGTCTGAATACCAACCTTTGAAACCTGAGGAACATTGCCGTTAAAGAATGCGGTACACCACCATTTTTCATCCTTATTCTGAAAAGGAGTTCCGTGTCCCAGAAAACGTCCAACAAATTTTCGTTCGCTGTATGGACCGGTAATTTTATCGGCAGTCGCATAATACAGGTTGTAACTTCCTTTTCGCATTTTTCCGGTCGACCAGCCTGTTCCAAACAACACATATTTACCGTGAATTTTCCGAATGAGACAACCTTCGTGACCCATTTTACTCGTTTCACCTGAAGGACCAATATTCACTTCTTCTCCTGAGAAACCACTTAAGTCAGATTTTAATGGTGCTATGGTTGTTGCTCCCCAGATCATCCACCATGTTCCATCTTCATCCTGAAACAAGGATGGATCGTGACGTTTCCCAATCTTTTCGCCCATTGGATTTGCCCATGGCCGTTTGGGTTCAATTCCCGATGAAACAGACATATTTGCACCGGCAACCGGAGATGGACTGGTGTGTATCAGAACTAGTTTGCCGTTTACAAAATGAAATTCGGGAGCCCAAAGACGCCATTGGGATTCAGGAACGGCTTTGAATCGTTCTGGTTTTGCACTTGCCCAAATGCCATCCTGGAGCATGTAAGGAATTCCAAATGATTCCCAATGAATAAAATCTTTGGTTTTCCAGGCTTGAAGTTCTGAACCAACAAGGCTCGAATCTCCTAATCCAATATTGTATTTTGTCTGTGGTGTTTCTACCAGTGAAGAAGATTGAGTTGTTCCGGTCAGGTAGAAATAACCATCCGGCGCCTGAATAATGTATGGATCACGAATCCAGCCATCTTTAACATGGATGGCGCGATCATGCGCAGCCATAGCCGTTTTTATTTGTTCAGGACTTGAAATGGAATTTGTAACTTTTCCTTCAGGAGTATAGAAAATGCTCAGTAAGAAAAATAGGAGTAATAATTTCATTTTTGTTCCTTTTTTGGCAGTACCTGATGGCTATTCGCCCACTTGTACCATTTGTTATTGAGTTCATTAACCAATTCTGGATAATCTTTTGAAACATTGATTTGTTCGTCGCGGTCAGTTCGCAGATCATAAAGTTCCCAATCGGTATTTTCCACTTTTTTGAACGCTTTCCAGTCGCCTTTCCGGATGGCCGAATAGCCGGAATGTTCCCAGAACATGTATTCGTGCGTCGTTCCTTTTCCAGTTTTAATCGCCGGGAGTAGTGAAGTTCCTTCAAGCGGAAACAATTTTGTTCCATCGGGATGTGTTTCCGGATATTTTGTGCCGGCAGCCTCGATAAAAGTTGGCATAATATCCGTCAAACAAGCCGGAGTATGATAAACCGTTCCGGCATTTTTCTTAATCTTTTTGGGCCAGCTGGCAATGAACGGAGCTGAAATACCTCCTTCATAACTTTTAACTTTGTATTCGTAAAATGGGGTATTCGATAAATTTGCCCATCCGATTCCGTATGAAACTGCACCCGAAATTGCAGGATTATTGATATTTTCGAACTTTCCGCCACCAAATTCGGCATACGGTTCGGCACAGGCTCCATTGTCTGAAAGAAAAATAATAAGTGTATTATCCAGCTTATTCAGATCGGTTAAAGTTTTTAAAAGTTTGCCGACATTCTGGTCAATACAATTGACCTGTGCAGCATAAACTGCCATCCTGAAATCGGACTCTTTTTTCTGAGCTTCGTCTACTTCTTTCCAAGGCCGGACACGTGTATCTCGCGGCGACAAAGGAATATCCCGATCGAAAAGCTTTAGTTCAATTTGTCGTTGATGTCTTTGTTCACGCAAAACATCCCAACCGACCATGTATTTTCCTACAAACTTTTCGTAGTCGGCTTTTTTAGCCTGAAGTGGCCAGTGTGGCGCATTGTAGGCCAGGTAAAGGAAGAATGGTTTTTCATCCTTCTGTTCTTTAATCATTCGGATGGCATTATCAGTGAATGCATCGGTAGTATAATAATCCCCTTCAGGAGCAGGCAAATGCGTATTATCCAGAGTCAGACCACGTCCCCCTTCAGGTTTAAGATAACTGCAGGCTCCAGCCAGAATTCCGTAATAATGTTCGAAACCACGCTGAAGTGGCCATTTTTCTTCTCCATGCATTCCAACGTGCCATTTTCCAGTCATATAGGTATGGTAGCCTGCTGGTTTCAATACTTCGGCAATGGTCACACATTGGTGATTTAAAAATCCACGGTAACCGGGAAGGCCAAAATCATTCGGATCTTTTTCGGTCTCTTTTTTGAATGGATCTTCAGCCATCAGCCCGATTCCTGTTTGGTGCTGGTAAAGCCCTGTAAGCAAACTGGCGCGGGTGGGGCAACAACGGGCGGTATTGTAAAACTGGCTGAAGCGAACTCCGTTTTTTGCCAGTTTATCCAGATTTGGTGTCGGAATTTCACTTCCAAAACAGCCGATGTCCGAAAAACCCATATCATCGGCCATGATCAGGATAATGTTCGGCTTTTGAGCATTCGTCAGGTTAAACGCTAATGCTGCGGCAAGTGTTAGTATTGAAGATTTAGTCACTTTAACAGGTTTTAGTTATTGATTAGTTTTCACTACTAGTACAATTAAGTGCATCAATTCTCTCCTACTCTTCCTTTAGAATTTTTAAATTGGTGATCCAGTGCTTTCATTTCTGTTGCTTGCCCTTCATCTCCACACGAAGCCATCCATTCTTTCAAAACCTTATCCATCCGCTCAACGACAGACTTATTTTCAGGTTTTTCAGCAATGTTTTCCATGCAATATTTATCTATTTCCATATCGTAAAGTTCAATGGCCGGACGATGCTGAAATTTTTCGGTGATCCATTTCGCATATGCATTGGTCTCTCCTTTTTCCTGCCAATGCTTAAAAAATGGTTTAGCTATTTCAGTATTCCGGAAAGTGGCTTCCGGAGTTAAATTGACTATGTAGCGGTATTTTTTGTCAGCAACGGAACGGATTCCATAATACTCACTTCCATTGTAAATACCTCTGGTAGTCTGCAACGAAAAGGTATATTGCTTGTGTTCCTGGGTCTTTCCAGTCAAAACGGGCAATATACTTTGGCCATCTAGCTGACTGGATGGTTCAATACCGGCTATTTCAAGAAAAGTAGGTACAACATCAACATATTCAACCATTGCTCCGGAAGTGGATTTTGGCTGTATGACACCAGGCCAGCGAACCAGACAAGCTGAATGTACTCCGGCATCGTAACAGGTCCATTTGGCAAACGGCAAACTGTTTCCCTGCTCACTCAAATACACCACCACCGATTTATCCGCAATTTTGTATTTATCCAGTTTCCCGAGTAAGGTTCCGAATTCACTATCCATGTAATTAATTTCAGCCAGGTAACGGCAAAGATTATTTCTGGTTTCAGGAATATCGACATAATAGGGCGGCAATTGCAGCTTTTCCGGATTAAACATTTCCGGATTACCCTTATTCCAAGGCGTGTGTGGCTGATTCGACATAACAAACAGGCAAAATGGCTGACTATTTTTGTTGCAGACATTGATAAACGAATCCACAGCAGCAAAATTAATATCATTACTTTTAGTTAGCGGTGCATACAAATCCCAAGGAAAAACAGATGCCGGCTGAACATGCGATTTTCCGATCAGGGCCACCTGATAGCCGGCAGGTTTCAGCTGCTGAACAATGCTGATGGTGCCCTCTTTGGCAAAAGTATGGTTCGGATAGGCTCCGGTTTTTACCGGCCAGATTCCGGTTAGCAGATTGTGGCGGGTTGGAGAACACATTGGTGCAGCCTGATATGCATGGGTAAACTGTACCCCTTGTTTGGCGAACTTATCGATATTCGGAGTTTTGGAATCGACACTTCCGTAGCAACCCAAATCGAAATACGAACAGTCATCGGCCATAAACAAAACCAAATTTGGCTTAACTTTATTCTGTGCCGATAAAATAAGTGAGGCAAAAGCTGCCAAAGCGGTCAATATAGTTCTTTGTTTCATTCAGAATAATTTAATTGCTATTATTTAATTCCCAAATCATGTGGTTTTGGTCCTGAAACCGGATAGGGAGTTTCGAAAATTCGTTTGGTATCACCTTGTTCTATCATCCATTCATCCAGTAATTTTTTCATTTTTTTTATCTGTTCCTGACTGTCTGGCTTATCAATCAGGTTAATCTGCTCGTTTGGATCATTCTGAATGTCGTAAAATTCTTCAGCCGGACGAACAAAATATTTCTGAATAATTGCTGCAGCCACCGTGTCGGTTTTAGCCATTTCATCCCAGGAATCCCAATACCCGCCTGCATGTGGCTTTCTCAAAATATCAGAATGATTGGAATGATAATACTGCGGATAAAGGTTTCGGATATATTTGAAGCGGTCATTCCGGATGCTGCGAATTGGATAAACATTCATCTTTCCGTCTCCGCTGTGGGTGGTAAAAATGTATTCCCTGAATTGATTGGTCTTTCCGTCCAATACATTTTTGAATGATTTTCCATCCAGACCAACAGGCACTTCGCAAATGGTCAAATCCAGAAGTGTAGGAAAAATATCGACCCAACTGATCATCGCATCGGTGCGTGTATTTGCTTTGATGTGCCCGGGCCAAACAACGATCAACGGAACCTTAATTCCGGCATCATATAAATTCCATTTCCCAAATGGCCACTGTCCGCCATGATCTGCGGTATAAATAAAAATGAAATTATCGCCAAATTTTTCGTGTGCGAGCTGGTACACTTTTCCCATTTCATCATCCAATCCGGTAATGTCGGAATAATATTCAGCCCAATGTTCACGGGTTTCTTTTGTGTCGATAAAATAAGGTGGCAGTTTTAATGTCGCCGGATCGTAAATGCTTTTTGATGTCCAGGGAACATGCGGACGACGATCTCCCACCAACAGGCAGACCGGCTGGGAAGGATTATTATTCCTGAAATATTCTGAAACATTATTGTAAAGATTTACCCGAGGTTCAGAATAAAAATCGAATCCACACTCCTTATTCATTCTATCGTGGGCAATTTTACCAAATCCCAATACATCATAACCTTGTTCCTGAAGTATGCTGGTTAATACCACGGTGCCTTGTTTTGGGTAGGAATGATTCACTTCGGCGCCATTTCGGGCAGGCATCAATCCGGTTAACAGAGCAGCACGACTTGGCGCACAAGCCGGAGAGGCAATAAAGGCATTGTTGAAAGTAATTCCGGCTTTGGCCAAAATCTCAGCTGTTGGAGTCTTTAGCACATTGGCACCATAAACTGAACCATCAGCCTGTCCCTGATCGTCGGCCAGATAAATTACAATATTGGGCAATTGCTTTGCCTGGGAATGAACTTCCAGAAAACAGAAAGCTGCAAGTGATGCGGTATAAATCAGTTTGGTTCTCATCTCTATTAAATAATTTAATTATTTCTGTCAGATCGAATTCTTCAAAATGGCATCCACTCCTTTCCAACAAATAGCCAATCAATCTTCGTTTGATCCTGGTTTTGGAAAAACCTTGGTTCTGTTAAATTCCTGAAACATTAATTCTTTCAATTCCTTTACTTTCTCCGGATATTTAGCTGCCAGATTATTGGTTTCCGAACGGTCATCGGTAATATTATAGAGTTCAAATTCAGGATGATCGCTGAAATTTGTTTTAGTCATGGAATGCCGGTTTCTGGAAACCAGCTTCCAGTCACCTTTCCGAATAGCAGGCACACCCTGATGTTCAAATGGCAAAACCCGTTCAGAATCAACGTCTCCATCCAATGTTTTAAACAGGCTGATTCCTTCCATCGGAGTTATTTCATTTCCTTTGTATATTTCAGGATAATTACCTCCCGAAACTTCAACACAGGTAGCCATAACATCAACAAAATGTGCATAGCGGCTGGTGAATAACCGTGATTCTTTGATTTTAGCAGGCCAATGAATAATTAACGGAGAACTGATTCCACCTTCGTGTACAAACTGTTTGTAGAGTGTGAATGGAGTGTTACCCACATTTGCCCAGCCCGATCCAAAACTAAACAAAGGTCCGTCAGGCCCGCCAAGCAAATCCAGATCTGCTCCCTTGTGGAGCACACTAGGATGGTTGGGTGTTGAGCCTGTCACCCGTGCATTGTAATCAGGATATTCAAATCCAAAAGGTTCCCATTCGGCACACGATCCATTGTCGCTCATAAAAAGTATCAGGGTATTGTCTAATTCACCTTTTTCCTTCAGGTAGCTAATTACCCGGCCAATATTTTGATCCATATTATCCAGCATCCCGGCATAAACAGCCATTCTTCTTGCTAAATCAGCCTGTCGGTCAGCATCAAGAATATTCCATGGCGGATTATGAATACCATCGCCCGGCACCTGATTGCGTTTGGCAATTTCGGGTAACGGAATATCACTCCGTTCGGATAATTGAATGTTTTCATCAATCACACCTAGCTTTTTCATACGCTCGTAACGACGACTGCGAATCGTATCCCAGCCAACCTGGTAGGTATCTTTATATTTTTCAATATCCTTTTTGGGTGCCTGAAGCGGAAAATGAACAGCCTGAAAAGACAAGTACAAAAACCAAGGTTTCTCCGGAGTCTGATCTGATAATTTCAGGAAATCGAGAGCATAATCAGTAATCACATTCGTGGCAAAAAACTCACCTTCCTTATATTTCCGTTCTTCTCTTCCCTCCGGAAACCGATGCATCCATTTGGGTTCCCAGCCATCAACACCATAATCATCCAGGAATCCATAAAACTCTTCAAAACCTCTTTCTGTTGGACCGGGTTTATTAACATGCCATTTGCCGGCACCAAATGTGCGATAGCCATTGCCCTGCAAAACTTCAGCAAGTGTAACTGTATTCGAAGTCAATCTTCCGGCGTATCCGGGCACACCTCTGTCAGGTCCAACAAATGATCCGATGCCTGACTGGTGTGGAAAAATTCCGGTCAGCAAGGTAGCCCGGCTTGGACAACAGCGGGCTGAATTATAAAATTGAGTAAACCGGACTCCATTTTCAGCCAGGCTGTTAATGTTTGGAGTTTGAATTTCGCTACCAAAACAGCCTAAATCTGAATATCCCAAATCATCTGCCAGAATGACCAGAATATTTGGTTTACCCTTTGGCTGTTCGGTTTTTGTTGATTGACCGGCACATCCGGAAAATAAAATACTACCGGTAAGGATTAGCTGTGCAGATTGATTTATTTTCATCATTAAAGGTTCTGTTGGTGCAAAAACTATTTTTCGAATAATTTGGAATGAAGTACACGCAATGAGTCAACCGGAATTTTTATTACTTCCCGGTCATAAGTTATCAGGCCGTTTATTTCACCCTCCACATCGGTGGTTTGCGTGTAAACCGCGGCAGACAATCCTTTAGTTTTCTTCATCTCCACTATTTGATTGAATTTGCTTTTATAATTTTGCAGGAGTTCATCGGCAGACTGATAGGTCTGATATCCCCAATTCCTCATCGCCGGATTCCATAAATGGTCCTTTACCGGATAACCAATACCACCGTATTCTCCAATTACTGAAGCCCTGTCGAGTGAGGTTGGCGGAATATTCACTTCGGTTTGGTAGGTGTGGATATCATACAGATCGCCACATGGACGGAGTGCCCAGCCACTGACAGAATTAACCAAACGAGTTGGATCAACCGCTTTAACCATATCCGTAATCCGACAAGTGGCATACTGGCCCCAGCCTTCATTAAAAGGTACCCAAACAACGATGGATGGTGAATTGTAATGCAGATCAATCATCCGTCGAAGTTCCCATTCAAATTGAGCGGCATCAACTGATCGTTGATTGAGATCGTCTCCCTGACGCGAAACATGTTGAACATGAGTTGGTCTTGCTTTGTCAGTTTCATTAAGAACAACCATTCCGGAGGGCATGTCCTGCCAAACCAGCATACCTAATTTATCGCAATGATAATACCAGCGGGCCGGTTCAACTTTGATGTGTTTCCTGATCATGTTGAATCCCATTTCTTTGGTTTTCTGAATGTCATATTTCATGGCTTCATCCGAAGGCGGCGTATGTAAACCATCTGGCCACCATCCCTGATCAAGTGTTCCGTAATGGAAAAGTGGTTCATTATTCAGAAACAAATATTTAGCGCCATTCAAGTCACCCAGACTTATTTTACGCATTCCAAAGTAGCTCTTAACTTCGTCAATTACGTCACCTTTCGGATTCTGAAGTGTCAGTTTCAAATCATATAAAAATGGATGATCCGGCGACCAAAGCATCGGATTATCTATTTCAATCCTGATTTTCTGATCTGCTGTAAGTTGCTTTGAAACAAGTTCTTTTCCACTTTCGGAAATGGTAGCTGTCACTGTATATTCCGGCTTCAGCGGTTTATTTAGCATGGGGGTGATTGAAACCGATTTGGTATCGATGTCTGGTGTAATCCGGACTTCAGCCAGAAAAGCCTCTGAAGAAACTGCTTCAAGCCAAACAGTTTGCCAGATTCCGCTTACCGGTGTGTACCAGATTCCCTGTTGCGGCATTTGTTGCTTACCCCGTGGTTGAACACCAGAACTGGAAGGATCATCAACACAAACAATAATTTCCTGTAGTCCCTTATCTTTTATGTATGCCGTAATATCGAACGAAAAACGATCGTAGGCTCCCTGATGCGAACCAACCAGTACTCCGTTTACCCAAACCGAGGCAGAGTAATCAACAGCCTCAAAATTTAAATTCACACTCTTATTTTTCCAAGCGGCAGGAACTTCAAATTGACGTTTATACCAAATCCGGTCGTCAGGATTTACTTCACCCATAACTCCTGAGAGCGAAGATTCGACACAAAACGGAACCAGAATATTTCCTGTATAGTTCTTAGGTTGAGGCAAATTCCTTTTTAAGACTGAATATTCCCATAGTCCGTTCAGATTTATCCAATTTCCTCGCTCGAACTGAGGACGAGGATATTCCTGCCATACATTTTCAGGAGTAATTTTTGATGCCCATTGGGTTTTCAACTTCGTGCCTGCAGGCTGCCATTTTTGAGCAAGTAAGCTCATGCTTAGAAATAGCGAAATAATAATCAGGATTTGTTTCATTGTTCAAAATTTTAAGAAACTGTCTGAATTCAGATTCAGGGAAACAGTTCTATTCCATTTCACATGAATCTATCAATACAAGAAATTCCATCAGGAATTTGATTCAAGAGACAAGCCTGGGATTTAATTTTCGAATGAATTAAACCAAATATTCCTTTCTGAAAATTTTCTAAAAATACAGGCTTTGGGAAAAACAGGGCCACCCGGGAATAAACCGAGGCAGCCCCAATATTGAATTAAACTTAACTTTTATCAGTATCCCGGATTTTGCAGGCAAAGTTTATTTGCATTAATCTCAGTTTGTGGAATTGGGAAAAGCTTGTGGTGGTCGTCGGCAATCTTAATACCTCTGGCCTGAGCATAATCTATAAATTTACCCATACGGAGCAAATCCTGTCTGCGAACCTTTTCACCATATAATTCCCAGCCTCTTTCGTCAAGAATGCGGTCACGCAATGATTCTTTGGTATAATTGGCCAAAGTAAGTGGCGTGGTTAATCCGGCCCTGTCTCTAACCATCTGAATTAAATCCAATGATTCCTGATTTGGACCATTTAATTCGTTCAGTGCTTCTGCTCTGGAAAGAAGAATATCAGCATAACGAATCACAGCAATGTCATTACCATTACTGTTACTAACAGCATTGACGTCAGGAATATATTTAAATGAGCGTGTATTATCCTGATTCAATAAGGATATTGTTTTTCCAGCCGTGTTGATGTATTCTGAAATAATTAGTTTCCTGCGTTCATCAGCCGGATCAAAGGAATTATAAAAAGAATCCAAAACCCGATCCATTCGTGCCCAGTTTCTCATGTTCGGTAGAAATTGAATTGTACCATCAACAGTCGATTTAAATTGTGGCGGGTAAGCTCCGTTCATAAATTCGTTACCCGGACCCAGAGGACTGCAAGGATAAACCCAGACCAATTCTTTTTGCTTGGTTTCGGCATCAACAGTAAACAAGGTGGTATAATCAGGCCATAATTGGTAAACTCCTGTATTCATGAGTTGTTGTGCTGCATCGGCACATTTTTGCCATTGTTTGGTATTCAGGAAAAACTTCGTCAAATACCCCAAAGCAGCACCTTTGGTTGCCCTGCCGTATTGATAATTGGAAAGTTCTCCCCAATTTGGAAGTACTGCAGCTGCATCGGTAAATTCTTTTTCAAAAAAAGTCTGCATTTCAGCATCGGTCGCACGAGCCATTTCAAGATCACCTGTAGTACTCAAACGAAGTGGAACCGGTCCCCACATGGTGTAGAGAATATAATAGGCAGATGCCCTAACAAATTTTGCTTCAGCTTTTAATCTTTCTCTAACTGTTTCATCAAGAGGGGATGAATCGACGTTTTCCAATACCAAATTACAGTTACGTACTGAATAATAGCAATTGTTCCATAATCCGGTCCAATGTGTCGGATAGGATGCATCCCAGGTGAATGCCAGCATAACAGTTGCCTGCAGGTTCACCGCACCGCCTGTTTCCCAAAATTGGTCGCAGGTCCATTCTTCCTGGAACCAGATATTTCCACCAAAATTATCGGTGATCTGGGCGTCACGGTATGCCCCAAATAATACGCGTTCAACTCCGTTCGCCGAATTGAACAAAGTTCCAGGATCGAGCTGAGAATAAACATCTTCCTGTAATTGTTTTTCGCAGCCTGAGAACAACAACAGTGCCCCCAAAAATGCTGATATAATCGAATATTTAAATTTCATAATCTTGTAATATTTAAATTAAAAACCTAATTCAACACCCAGAATAAATGTCCTTGATACAGGATACGAATTGAAATCAATCTTCAAAGTACTGTTTCCATTCGAGTTTGTTGTTGGATCCTGTCCGGAGTATTTTGTCAAGGTGTAAAGATTTTGACCGCTGACATAGACATTAATCCGATCAAACACTTTTTTGTTACGCAGTGGAACCAGATAAGACAATTGTGCAGATTGAAGACGAATGTAAGAAGCATCCTCAACAGTAAGATCACTTACAGCTTTATTTCCCTGACCGGCAGGATTCACAAACGAAGGATATTCAGTTGATGGATTATCAGCAGTCCAACGGTTCAGATATGGTTCGGCCATTCTGTTCCGGCGGTGACTTACCGGATAGTATGTCTCAACCTTCGAATTATTCAGCATACTGACACCACTGGCAGCATCAATGAAGAAGTTAAACTGGAAATTTTTATATTCAACTATGTTCGTTAAACCCATCGTTAGTGAAGGGACAGATTTTCCAAGTATGTCGCGATCGTTTGTATTAACTACCTTATCTCCATTCATATCTACGAATTTAACATCGCCGGGCTTAACCGGATCTTTTGTGCCTGAAGCGGTAATTTCTTCCACTGACTGCCATATTCCATCCGTTTTATACCCATAAAAAGAATTCAGTGTTTCGCCAACCTTGATAATCGCGATTTGAGAAGTTGATTGTCCGGCTCCGGTATGAATAATTTCAGAAATATCACCAATATCAGTAACTCTATTCTTTAAGGTACTAATATTCAAACTGGTGTTCCATTTAAATTTACCAGTCAGGTTTCTTGAATCAACTGTAAATTCAAAACCACTGTTTTTAATGTTACCAATATTCGACATAATGGAAGTATATCCATTCGAAGCTGGAATAGGCAAATCGAATAACATATCAAAGGTGTTTTTTTCGAAATAATCCATCGAAGCTGAAACCCGGTTCTTTACAAATCCCATATCGAAACCAACATTGATTTGTTCGGTAGTTTCCCATTTCAAATCAGGATTTGCAATTCTGGTAGGCGCTAAAGTAACATATTGCTGACCACCCAAAATAACAGCTGCTCCCTGACCGAAAGTTGTTATCGAAAGGAAATTGCCGATGTCCTGATTACCTGTACGACCAATACTTGCCCTGAATTTTAATGAGTTGAAAACATTCAGGTCTTTAATAAATTGATAATCGCTCATTTTCCAGGCAAATGCTCCGGAAGGGAAATAACCATATTTGTTGTTGGATCCAAAACGTGATGAACCGTCAACTCTTATGGTAGCCGTAAACAGGAATTGATCAAATAAATTATAATTCGCACGACCGATATACGAAAGCAGCTTATTATTATTTTTTGAGCTATCCATTGAATACAATGCAGCGTCAGCCAACGACATATTATTGGTCTTTGATTCATCAACCGGGAAACTCTTACCTGTTCCTGAAAAATTAATATTGATAAATTTCTGATAGGTAAACCCACCCATCACCGAAAAACTGCTGTTATTTTCTAATGCACGTTGGTAAGTGGTTGTTAATTCTCCCAAATAATTGTTTCTGGTTCCTGTTAGAATTGTTCCTACTCCGGAATTAGCCCGGCCATCTTTGGTTAAACGAGATACATAAGTGTCTCTGCGGCTGTTTCTTGAATCGAATCCAACGTTTAATTTAGTAGTCCAGCCTTTCATAATCGTATATTCACCAAATATGGTACCCAAAGTCCGGTAATTATCAGTCTGACTGGTTTTACCGTATAGCTTTGCCAATGGATTATCCAGGTTAAGCATCGATGAGATTTGATAATCACCATTTTCGTCAAAAATACTCATGGTAGGATCAAATCCTCTGGCATCATAAAGAGAACTTCCCTCTTCATTAGTACTAAAACCTACCGGAACTACATTGTCATGTGTATAAGAAGTCGAAAAATTTACTCCAAACAATATGTTTTTCGATTTATGTTCCAGATTCAATCTTGAATCATATCGCTCATATCCCGAAGTTATCAAAACTCCTTCCTGATCGAAATAATTCATAGAAGCGAAATATTTGGTTCCATTATTTCCGCCGGTAAACGATAAACTGTGACTCTGAACAACTGCATTCTGAACCAATTCATTCTGCCAGTCGGTACCACCGTTCTGAATGTCAGTAACCCTTTCAGATTCTGAAACATTTGAGCCCGGAGTATCCAAAATATCATTTAGTATTCTTTTATAATCATCCGCTTTAAGAACTTCAATCATGTTGATTGGTGATTGGATACCAGTATATCCACTGTAATTAATTTTCATGGCTCCCGATGAACCTTTTTTGGTAGTTACGAGAATAACTCCGTTTGCTCCTCTGGCACCGTATATTGCTGTTGCCGAAGCATCCTTTAAAATTTCAATCGATTCGATATCTGCAGGATTGATGTTGCTAAGCGGACTGCGCGGAACGCGAACTCCAGGCATGGTTGCCCCGGAACCCGAAATAACCTGGCCATTTTCAATAGGTAAACCATCAATAACATACAAAGGATCAGATCCTGCATTGGCTGAACCTGCACCACGAATCTGTACGGTGGTTCCACCACCTGGCTCTGCACTGGCTTGAGTAATCTGAACACCGGCAGCTTTACCTTGCAGCAATCCAGTAATTGTTGTGTTTACACCCTGGTTCATATCCTCTTTACGAAGCGAAGAAACAGAACCGGTCAGGTCACTTTTCTTCACAGTACCATAACCAATGGCTACCACTTCATCAATTCCGAATGCATCTTCTATCAGAGTAACATCAATTGATGTATTATTTCCTACAGCTATTTCCTGAGATTTCATTCCAACAAACGAAATCAGTAAAGTTGAATTAACCGGAACGTTGGGCAAGGTATAGTTTCCATTGCTATCTGATATCGTTCCGGTAGTTGTTCCTTTTACGACAATTGAAGCACCGGGAAGCGATGAACCTGAAGAGTCGATAATTTTACCGGAAATGGATCTGTTCTGCTGAAGGTTTTCAGTCGTAAAATTAGGATTCGAAGATTGCGGTGATAATACAATTTGCCTATCCTTAACAGTAAAATTGATGTCACTTCCGAAGAATAAATTGGAAAGTAAATCCTGAATTTTTTCATTTTTCACATCAATACTTACTGTCCTGTCAACATCAATCAAGTCGTTATTATACAGGAAGAAATATTCGCTTTTTGATTCAATCACCCTTAAAACCTCTTTGATGGTCGCATTTTCCATTTTCAGATCCAGAGATGTTCGTTGAGAATACGATTTAATCGCGAATGCCTGCGAAAAAATCAAGAGGCTCAGAATAACAGTTAGCTTCATAGCAATCAGAATTTTTACCATGGGATGACGTATTCCATCCTCCCGTAGGTGGTTACATTTTTTTTTCATACGTTTGAAAACTTTTTGATTAATAAATTAAAAAATTTACCGTTGACGAAACGGCTTAATTTCAGGGCAGTTGGGGAACTGTCCTGTTTTTTTATCCTCATTATTACTTCATAGGCAATTGCTTATTTTAATTTCTTTCTATTTTTTATTTTTCGATTTTTCACAGATTTTTATTTCCTGTTTCGTAAAATTCCTGTTATCCATCAAGGTACGTTTACTCATCGAATAGCTGATCGGAGTCGATAAAGTCAGTAATTCCATCACCTGCTCCAGACTTTCACTGGTAAATGTTCCTGTAAACCGGTAATTTGCAATCGATTCGTCGGTTATTTTAATGTCTGCATTGAACCAGTGTCCCAGTTTTGCTGCCATTTCATAAAAAGGTGTTTCATTAAAAATCAGCACTCCGTCTTTCCAGGCAATGACATCCTGTACTCTAACATGACTGGTTTTATAGGTATTTGTGGTTGGATAATAATTCACCTGACAATCCGGATCCAAATACATGATCTTATCCGATTTTTTTTCATCCGTAATTTTAACCTTTCCTTCTTCCAGTGTGGCAGAAATTGTATAATCTCCGGAATAGGCCGATAAATTAAATGCTGTTCCCAAAGCTTCAACTTCAACATATCCGGTATTTACGATAAATGGCTGTTTCTTATTGTGAAACACTTTGAAATAAGCTTCACCATTCAGTTTCACCCGTCGTTCCGAACCTGCAAATGCCGATGGAAACTGGATTGAACTTGCCGCATTTAACCAGACTTCTGTACCGTCGGGTAAAAAAAGATGGGTTTTGGTTCCGGGTTGGGTAACAATTTCCTGTGTTACAATAAGTCCTTCCAGATTTTTGCGCAGTTCGTTCTGCTGCAGATAATACCAGATCCCACCCAGTAAAACAGGTATAAAAAGAATAGCCGCCACTCGTTGAGTCCATTGCAGCAGCATCACCAGTTTATTGGCCCGGTATTTTTTAGTTACCTTTTGTTTTCCTTCCTGAAGATTAAAATCCTGAAGTAAATTCAGATCCGCGGTCCATTCGTTTATTTTCTCCAATTCCTGATAAATCTTCATGTTTTCGGAGACTTTAAGCCACTCAACTGCAAGCAATTCCTGTTCTTCACTGGCTTCTCCATGGAGGTAAGCGATGAGATAATCCGGTATGTGATCGTGTGTTTTCATAATTTCAATTCATAACAATGACGGCAAAGTCAAACTTCACCCTAAACAAATTGTAAAAAAAAGTAAAATTAAAATCGGGATATAAAAAAGGCAAGTAGCAAATAATCTCCAAGCTCAAGACGAAGGATGCCCAGAGCCTTGCTGATACGGTATTCTACTGTTTTAACAGATACGTTTTCCCTGGATGCAATTTCATGATAACTCAATCCGTCAAAGCGATTCAGCATAAAAGTTTCACGAATACTGTCCGGCAAATTACGGATAGCCGTTTCAATTTTTTGTTTGAGCTCGACATCCAACAAGGGATATTCCTGAAAATCTTCTTCAGACATCATCCTTAACCGATAACTTTCGTGCGAAGCCACGACTTTCTGATGTGCAAGATAATCGAGACAACGATTGTGAACCGAACGTAAAAAATAGGATTTGACACTGTCGGTAATCTGAATAGTTTTACGTTTTTCGAGTAAACGCACAAAAAAATCCTGTACCAAATCTTCAGCTTCCGAATTTGATTTCAGGATTTTAAACGCATAAACACAAAGACCCTGGTAATATTTTTCGAAAAAATAGTCAAAACAAACCTGGCTCCCCCCCTGAAAATCAAGGAAAAATTTTTTCTCTTCTGGAATCGTATTTTGGGCTGCCGAAGACATTAAAAGGAAGCATTAGTTTCAGATTAACAAATAAAGTCAATTTTTGGGAATATCGTTCCTGATGAATTTTATCAACTATAAAATCATATCGAAATATCCTTTTGGAAACCTTTTCAAAATCTTTTTTTTCAACTTATGAGGACGTCTAGAAAGCCCGGAAAATGAAAAAAAAACTTTCAATTTGTACGTTCACTGTCATTTTACCCCAGCCTGCCAGCAGCGGGCAAGTACTCCTCCCCTTCAGCTGACAGGTGACTTCGAAGTCCCCTTTAATGGATTTAGAGATGAGAAAGACAACCCAATTTATAATTTGTAAGTTTTTTTAGTCCATCACTTTTTTTGAGACAGCTTCATGGCTGAATTATCTCAATTAATCTAAATTTGCCATTAAGGTTGGTTTTAACTATTTAACACTCATCAGTAATGGAAATTGTAATTTTAGATTCAGGATATAAATCGTATGATTTCGAAAAAGAGCTTTTTGAAAGCCACGGATTCAGTTTGAAAGTTCACCCAAGCTACAAGGGAGAAAAAACGGAGAAAAAGAAATTTGCCGAATCAGCCGATGGAATTCTGGTCAGACATACTCAAATCGATGAGGAATTTTTAAGCGGACTTACGAATCTGAAAGCGGTGGTTCGTTATGGCGTAGGTTACGATAACGTGGATGTTGACGCTTGTACAAAATTTGGAATTAAAGTCGCCAATGTGCAGGGTTATGCCAACCATTCGGTTTCCGACCATACTTTGGCCCTAATGTTTTCGTGTTCGCGGGCGATGTGGAACACCAAACAACAACTGACGCAAAAATTTGCAGCGCCCCCGGTTGAAGACGTTTTTGAGCTGTACGATAAAACTTTGGGAATAATTGGATTGGGTCGGATTGGAAGTGAACTGTGTAAAAAAGCATCACCTCTTTTCAAAAAGATTCTTGCTGCTGATCCGTACAAACCGGATGAACATTTTGATCGGCTTTCGGCACAAAAAGTAAGTCTGGCAGAATTGCTGAAAAATTCGGATGTCATCAGTATTCATTGTAATCTGACTCCGGAAACTAACCATCTTCTTGATTCTGCCGCATTTTCGCAAATGCTGAAAAAGCCGGTGATAATTAATACTTCGCGTGGTGAGGTGATTGATGAAAAAGCTTTGCTGGCAGCATTGAATTCAGGCCAGATACACAGTGCCGGATTGGATGTGTATGAAAATGAACCGATCTCTGAAAATCAGGAAGAATTAACCAGTCATGACCGAACCATTTGTACCGGACATTATGCCTGGTATTCCGACGCTTCAGCTGTCGAACTTCAGAAAAGAGCCGCACGAAACCTGTTGAATTTCCTTACCGGTCAAACGGTAGAAGACTGCCTGAATCCCTGAAACACAGCAGATTCCGGCAATCTTCATACAGATCAGATATTTTCCCAAGCGTTGTTTTTCGCACTTTCGAAAATTGCCTCAATCACTTTCATGTTGTTTACGGCATCTGTCAAACTTGTCGGTACCTCCGTATTTTCAAGAATCGACTGTGCAAACAATTCTCCCTGAACGGTATATTGATCGATAGGAT